>JACRAG010000270.1 GCA_016213455.1 Anaerolineae bacterium
ATGCCCTGGCTGTCCTACTCACCGGCGCGCTTACTTTGATGGGTTGGGGACTGCAGCCCTGGTTTGAACCCGCCAGCGTCGTCATGCTCATTCTGGCAGGCGTGTTAATCAGCGCAGCGTACCTGGGCACCGGCCCGGCTGTGCTGGCTGCATTGTTGGGCGGCGCGGTGTTCGTTTATTGGTTTGATCATTCGCCGGTCATTTTGACGCCGCAGGACGCGCGTCACCTGATCACCGTCGGTGGGCTGCTGGCTTCCGGCCTGGTTGTGGGTACCCTGGCTGGTTTATTGCGCACGCAGATTAAATCTTCGCGGCGCCGCGAAATTCATGCAGCCGCGGTCAACGCGCTCAGCCGTGACCTGACCGTGGCGCTGACCCAGGAAGAGATGCTCTCGGCGGTGTTGAAGCACATCAACCAATCTTTTAACTGCCCGGCAGCCATTTTTCTGCCGGATGGTGTGCGCCTGTCCATCCGGTCAGCCACCCCGGGTATGTTGCTCGGTCAGACTGAGCTTGCGGCGGCGCAGTGGACTTTTGAGCATCGCCAGCAAGCCGGCATGGGCACGGGAACGCACGCGCTGGCGCAAGTGCGCTGTTTGCCCTTGGTGACAACCAGCGGTCCGGTGGGCGTTCTGGCTGTGGCGCCGCGTGAAGACGGGCAGTTCCTCTCCCCGGATGAGCGCGAGCTGCTGGCAGGGTTCGAGTCACTGGCTGCACTGGCGATCGAACGCGCCCAACTCAATGACCAGGCCCGCCAGGCTGAGTTGTTGAAGACCACGGAAAAACTGCAGGCTGCGCTGCTCAACTCGATCTCGCATGATCTGCGAACACCGCTCTCCACGGTCAGCGGCGCCATCTCCAGCCTTTTGGAGGCTGAACAATCCGGCGATTTGTTGGATGGAGAAACCCGCCTCGACTTGCTTGAAAACGCGGACGAGGAAGCCGACCGGCTGAATCGCGTGGTAGGCAACCTGCTGGATATGACCCGCCTGGAAGCCGGTGCAATGCGCGTGCGGAAACGCGCCAGCGATGTACATGACATGATTGGCGCAGCCATCACCCAGGCTTCACGCCGCCCGGGAGATCACCCGGTGCGCACCGATATTCCGGAGCATTTCCCGGATGTGGCGATGGATTTTGTGCTCATGGTGCAGGCGCTCTACAATTTGCTGGATAATGCAGCCAAATATTCACCGCCCGGCGCAGAAATTACGGTGAGTGCAGAAATCAGCCAGGAGGAGTTAATCATCCGGGTGGCTGACCGCGGATTGGGCATCCCGCCGGAAGATATCGAGAAGATCTTCGATAAATTCTACCGCGTACAGCGACTCGACGGCGTGGGCGGGACCGGGTTGGGGTTGTCCATTTGCCGCGGAATCGTTGAGGTGCACGGCGGGCGCATCTGGGCGGAGAACCGGCCCGGTGGGGGAGCCGTGATGTGCGTGGCGCTGCCGGCGCTGGTGGAAGAGATGGCGGCTTGAGTGTATCGAGGGTGTTTCGATCAACAGGATTGAACCTGATTTATTTTGTAAAAACCTGGCCTTATCGAAAAGGTTGGTTCTGCAAGTGGAGGAAATGATGGGAGACGATAACCAACTGCGCATCCTGGTTGTGGACGACGAACGAGCCATCCGGCGCTACTTGCGCACATCGTTGGCTGCCAAAGGCTACCTGGTGATGGAAGCCGGGTCAGGCGAGGAGGGGTTAAAAGCTGCCGTGGAAGAACACCCCGACCTGATGATCCTGGACCTGGGGCTGCCGGACATGGATGGAACCGAGGTGGTACGCCGGATGCGGGAATGGAGCCGCATGCCCATCATCATCCTGTCGGTGCGCGATCGCGAAGATGACAAGGTGGCGGCATTGGATGCGGGCGCGGACGACTACCTGACCAAACCGTTTGGCCTGGGCGAATTGACGGCCCGCCTGCGGGTGGCGATGCGTCACATCGAACGCGCCACGGAGGACCCGGTGTTTGAAGTGGATGAATTGCGCGTGGACCTGGCCCACCGCGAGGTGACGCGCGCCGGCGCCAAAGTCGCGCTGACTCCAACGGAATATGATCTGCTGCGCTGCATGGTGCAAAATGCTGGCAAAGTGCTGACGCACAACCAGCTTCTGCGCCAGGTGTGGGGCGCCGCTTATGAAGAGGAGTCGCATCTGCTGCGCGTCAATGTGAGTAACTTGCGGCGCAAGATCGAGCCCGATCCGGACCAGCCGCGCTACATCCTGACCGAGCCGGGTGTCGGATACCGCCTGGTGATTAAGTGAGTGAGGTGGAAATGGGCTCTCAAGCGCTGAAAGTTGGATACATCGGACTGGGCATCATGGGCAAGTCCATGGCGCGCAACCTGCTCAAGGCGGGGTTTGTGGTTGTGGTTCACAACCGCAGCCGGGCAGCCGTGGAGGAACTGGCTGCTGAAGGCGCCATTCCGGCATGGTCGCCGGCAGAATTGGCTGCCCAGGTGGATGTGGTCTGCACCAACCTGCCTGACTCGCCGGATGTGCAGCGGGTAGCGCTGGGTGAGCACGGGGTGATCGAAACCATCCGTCCGGGCAGTATCTTCATGGATCATTCCACGATCAAGCCCGCTACGGCGCGGTACATCGCGGAAAAACTGGCGGAGAAAGGGGTGAGTGCCCTGGATGCTCCGGTCAGTGGTGGAGACATCGGTGCGCGCAATGGTACGTTGACCATCATGGTGGGCGGCGACGCGGATGCGCTGGAGCGGGTGAGGCCGCTGTTGGCTGCGGTGGGAAAAACCGTCACGCACATTGGCGGGCCAGGCACAGGGCAGGTGACCAAGGCTGCCAACCAGATCATGGTGGCGGCGCAGATGGTGGCGATGGGCGAGCTTTTGTTGTTTGCCCAGAAGGCCGGTGCCGATCCCAAAAAGGTGGTGGAAGCTATCAAGGGCGGCGCGGCGCAGTGCTGGACACTGGACGTGAAGCCGCAGCGCCTGTTTGCTGGCAATCGCCAGCCGGGCTTCAAGGCCGGGATGCAGGCCAAAGACCTGAATATCGTTCTGGAAACGGCGCGCGAGTACGGCATTCCCCTGCCATCTGCGGCGCTGGACAGCCAGTTGTTCCAGGCCATGCTGGCCAATGGGCTGGGGGAGCTGGATAATTCCGCAGTGATTGCTGTGCTGGAGCAGATGGCAGCCGTTCACCTGACAGAAGAATAAGTATCCATAAAGAAGCCATCCATGTTCTTGGCATTTCGGGTGGGTATGTATAATGAATATTAATCAGGTCAGGGCATTAGGCAGTCCATTTCATGACGGTCTTGTTCAGGGGTAGGATGGCTCATCCAGGTTCCGCGCTTTGTATACTCATCACCAATACTTATCTAGAAAACTGGACCGGCTCGGAGCTGTATGTTCGGGATGTGGCTGTCGAGCTGATCAAGCGTGGTCATAAGCCGGTTGTCTATAGCCCGCGGTTGGGTAAACTTGCCGAGGAATTGGCTAAAAAATCTATCCCGACCATCGACAACCTGGAATCGATCCACTTCACACCGGATCTTATCCATGGGCAGCACCATATGGAAACGATGACTGCGCTGGCGCGATTTCCGCAAACCCCCGCAGTGTTCGTCTGTCATGGCTGGATACCCTGGCAAGAAATTCCCCCAGTCCACCCCCGGATCTTTCAGTACGTGACGGTCAGCGATGCACTTCAAGATCGGCTCATCTACCAATATGGTATTGCCCCGGAAAAGATTACGACGATTTTAAATTCGGTCGATCTGGAGCGGTTCCAACCCCGGCTTCCCCTGCCGGATCATCCCAAACGGGTCCTGGTTTTTAACAATCAGATTGCAGAAGGCAATAAATTAAACCTGATCCGCAGCGTCTGTCTTCGCAATGGTCTGGAACTGGATGTGGTTGGATACAGCGTTCGATCGCCATCTTTTTCTCCCGAAAAGGATCTTTCCAAAAGCGATATCGTTTTTGCGGTTGGCCGGTCTGCCTTGGAAGGCCTAGCTGTAGGATCCGCTGTGATTTGTTGCAGCATCGACGGCGTCGCACAAATGGTGACGATGGAAAATCTGGAAAGGCTGCGCAGAAACAATTTTGGTATCCGAGTTTTGACCCGACCTTTTACGGAAGAGGTAATTGTCGAAGAAATCCAACGTTATGATCCTGTGGAAGCACTCAAAGTTTCGCAGAAAGTCCGGGCAACCGCGGGATTAAATGGAATGATGGATCAACTGTTGGCAGTGTATTCGTCCGTTCTACGCAGCGCAAGCGATACGAATCCCATTAATCCCGAGGCTGATAGCCGGGCAATCTCGGTATATCTCAAAAGCATATCCGATCAAGTTTATCAAAACGCCGCAGGGAACGCCTACTTGACTGAAAAAGTAAGTACATTGGAAAGGGAAACGGGCGAACAAATTCGAATATTGCAGGCCGAGCTAAACCAGATTCGGGGCAGCTTCACCTGGCGGTTGTATCAGCGCGCGGCGGCTGTTCCTTTCTTGCGCGGCTTTTATCTGCGAATCAGCTCGCTATTCAAAAAACGAGCTTCTTGAAAGTAAACATTAACTCGATTGTGCGCTCCGTACCACGCTTTCCATCTTCTCCCAGTGGGTTTCGAACTGGGAGATCATCTTGGTCCGTGATCGTGCCCGCACCAGGTTGTGTTCAAGGGGTAGATACGACAGTAAAACACGGCGGGCCTTGCGGTCCGCCGTGTTTTTGTTGTGAAGAATTACCCACCCAAAGAAAGGTTGATGCCCGGACCGTCGGACTTGCCTTCTGATCGCGGCATATACTTGCGCAGCACACCTGCCAGCTTCGAGATGGGCATGGTCTGCAGCCAGATGCGCCCCGGTCCGGTGAGTCTGACCAGGAAAAGACCCTCGCCGCCGAAGATCAGGTTCTTGATGCCTTTGACCATGGTGATGTCGTAGCTGACGGAAGGCTCAAACATCGCCAGGTGACCTGTGTCCACCAGCATGTTCTGGCCTGCCTGCAGGGTGTACTCGACAATTTCGCCGTCAAAGCCGGCGAATAACGTGCCGGGGCCTTCAAACTTCTGCAGGATGAAGCCTTCGCCGCCAAACAGGCCCGCACCCAGGCGTTTCTGGAAGGCGATGGATAGGTTGACCGATTTCTCGGCAGCCAGCAGGGTATCCTTCTGGGCGATCATCGACTGCCCCTGCGCCAGGTTGACCGGGATGATCTTCCCGGGGAAATCGCTGGAAAAGGTGACCAGTGCGCCATCGATGGTGCTGGAATAATTGACCACGAATAGGGACTCGCCGGTGAACACGCGGCCCAATGCGCCGAACAGGCCGCCGTTGCCCAGGTTGGTGTCCATCTGGACGCCGTCGCTCATCCAGGAGAGTGATCCCACTTCGCTGTAGAGCTGGTGCGAACGATTCATACGCACGGTGACCGCCTGCATCACGGTTCCGATGATCTGATAATCTGCGCCGCCCACGGTCCTGCCGGTCAGGGTGACAACTGGATCGGGAAGGTCAAGGCGCTGGCCGGGTTGGTTGGTGTAGTCAGACATAATTTCTCCTTTGGATGGTCTGTTAATGGTTGATCGTCGATTATTGGACGGCGTATCTCCTTGGGACGATAAAAAACCGTCCCGTAGAGAGGTTTGCGTTGCTCATTCATTTTACGCAATTCTGAGACCATGGTTGCAGTTGAATTGGTATATTGATACCTTTTTGATACGGTCCAGTCTATCGTTGCGGGCATGAGTCTTGCAAATCTAGGGAAATGGATTGAGCGCGGCTGTCTGGAGCGATCACCGAACGCCGGGTGGATTGCGAAAGAGAAGTAGCCTTGCGCGCCAATTTTGTGTATGATTAGCTTATGCGTGTAACCGGCAGAGAAGAGTCAGCCCTGTGATGAAACAGCCAAACAACAAACGGTTTATCCCATTCATATTGTTGCTTTGCGGCGCGTTGCTTGTGCTGGCGGTCAGCGCGGCCTTTTTGTGGGGCGCCAATGTCCGACCGGTGAAGGCGCAAGCCGGGGCACAGCTTCAACCTTCCACAGCCACACCCACCCGTTGGTTCGTGCCCAGCCGGACGCCGTTCAAACCGCGCACGTACACGCCCACC
>JACRAG010000271.1 GCA_016213455.1 Anaerolineae bacterium
GGACAATCCTCATTAACCAACGATTGGCAGAAAGGATGGTCGGGGACGAATCTGGCTGATGCGGATGTGCGCAATCCGGTCGTGCTGGATATCGCGGTCGAACGCTGCCTGGCGCTGTTGGATGCTTTTCCTGACCTCAATGAATTACAACTGATATCCCGGGAGGGGACCGCGTGGAAGCAGGAAACATTCGCGGCTTATGCGGCAGAATTTGAGCGCATTCGCCAAAGGTTTGGGCTGCCGGAGGGCATATTCAATCTGGAGCTAATGAGCGAAATCGTTGTGGAAGACCCACAATCGATCGAGATGAATCCAAGAGCCCATCCCTACTGGACCGTGCTGCCGGGTGATGATTATCTCGCCACCTGCTGTGGAAGCATCCGGTTTATCGAGTTCGCCCTGGATATCCTGAACGACCCACGGCTGGCAGCGGCGCTGAACCAGCGCGGTGTGCAGCCCAGCCTAGCGATTTACAGCCCCAACCCCAAAACCATTCAGCTCATCACGCCAGGAGTCGCCGCCATGCTGCCCGAGGGAATGAAAATCTCCTACCTGGCGGACTACGGCGCACGCGACATCACGGATGGACTGGACGATTGGCGCCCCCTGTTTAATGGCAAACGTCCAGTTCAAATGATCTCCTGGCTCGAATTTGATGGCTGTATGATGCTGACTCAAGGCTGGTGCCACTCCTTGGATGAAAACGTCAAAAAAGCCCATCGCCTTGGCATAAAATCCATTGGTTTCAACCATTGGCGCGTCCGTTCGCTCGAACATAACGCATGGGTTGCCGCCAGCGCATGTTTTGACGCAAACAAACAGGACCGCGACATCCTGCATGCGTATTGTGCATCCCTCTACGGCGGTCATGCACTGCAGCTCGCGCACGATGCCTACGCGCAGCTTGAACAGGCAACCCTCTTTACCAAGCGACATACCTACAACATTGGCTTTACCACCAGTTGGGTGTTTCACCAGTCAACCGAACCGCCCGGTTACTCCTGGACATACCTGGAGCAGGCCGTCCAACAATATACACGGATATCCGCATTATTCGACGAATTGTCAACGGTGTCGGCAGGCTGGGGACGCCAACAAGCCCTTTATCTGCGTGATTTGTGCCGGATGTCCGCAGGGCACATCCAGGCCGTATTCCACCTGCAAAATGCGAAGTTGCCACTGGTGGGGTTTAAAGCCTGGCCGCTGGGCAACCCGCGCGCCGCCTGGCCTGCTCCAGAGTTGCTCGAGGTCCTGTATGCCCAGGCAGAAAAAGCCCTTCGACTGGAGGAGGACTATATGCGCGTGTATTCCCAATGGGTGGAAACCTGTGATGAACAAGGGCAGCTTGCCATGCACCAGCAGGGCGTGATCGAGCCTTTCAGGTTACTGGCCGAGGTCATCCAATCGCACTTACCCAGGGAGTAACCCAATGCTGGCTGACCAACCCTTGCTGATTGACGACCTCGATTTGCTGCGTAGATCCATTCTGGATTTGGAGAACCAAACCAGCAAAAAAGCGCAGCTGTGGAAATCGATTAAGAACAGCGCCCGCAGCGCGCCAATGAATTTCCCCTGGTTTACCCCATTCGTCGCCTTGATAACCGGCGAACCAACCGACATCCAGAACGCCGCCAGGGTGATTCGGACTTATATCAGCAAACTCGACCCAATGAGCTTTGGCATTGGATTGCAATTCCATTTCTGGTGCTTCGCCTTCCCACACGCCAAATGGAGCCTGTATTTTCAATGGCTGTGCACCCTGCACGCTTTTTCACCCGAGGAAGAGGAGCAAATTCGCCAGCAATTAATCTCCTATCACTTCATCAATTTCTATTACGGCTTGCGCACCAAACCCGAACCGGAATGCGTGGATAACCAAACCCTATCGCTTGCCTTTTCCAACGCGATGGTCGGCTATATTTTCTCCCAGGGCGATCAACCCTCCGAGATGGCAGAAAGGATGCTCCGCGATGGTTTACGCCGGCTCCCGGAAGTGATAGGCGATATGCCGGCTTCGGGATACAGCGGAGAAGGCAGCGCCTATATGGACTGCGTCAACGGGCCAGCCATCGCCTTTTCCATGGAACTGCTTGGCCGCATCACCGGCAGCCACAATTTACTGTACCAATCGCTGGGAAAGGGAGCCGGAGCACCCATCAATGTGCTGAAGATGGTCGCACGGGAGTGGATGCCTGGAGGGCTGCTGCTCCCCTGGGATAACTACGGTTACCAGTTGGGGGTTCGGGCGCCGCTCGCCTATGCAGCCAATAAAACCGGGCAAAGGTTATTTTCCAACATACTTGAAAATGACTCGATCTGGTCGTACGACATCGGTACGGGTTGGGCCTATGATGACCTGGTCTGGACATTGATCTGGTGGCCCGATCACCCCAAAGATGATTCCGAACCGGATCGCGGTTGGTATGAACCGGAAGTCGGCGGAGCCATTGTCAGTCAAGATCAAAACCTATACCTTGCACAGATCTGGGATGAATCTGCACCTGGTATTCCAACCCGATCCCATGCCAACCCCAATGCAGTGCTATTAAACGGATACCGTGTGCCGATCTCTGCAGACGGTGCAGCGGTCGCAGGTGGCAGCACCCGCTTCTCGTTTCCCGATACACGCAGGAGTGTTTCCTTCCTCACCATGGGCAGCCAGGATGAGTACAACTATGGTGACGGCTGTGGCGGGGCGCATTCTGTTGTGCTGGTGGATGGATGGGAAGGTCTGCGCCGCTTTACGGATGGGGCGCAATTCAATTCTCCCCCTGCCCAGCCCTCCCCCAAGACGGTGATGAGTGATGCTGCGCCTTTCTATCGCGAACGCTATCCGGATGTGGTAGCAGTCAAACGGCGCAGTTCGCTCTGTTGCGAACGATTTTTTGTGATCGAAGACCTGGTCCAATTCACCAATACTCATCAGGTCACCTCACGATTCTTATTACGACCGGAGCTGCAACCGTCATCGTTGGGCATCAAGGTGCGCACCCCTGAAGGGGTAACCCTGCAATTGGTCGAGCTACTGGGTGGAGACCGCATCATCACCGAAGATGTACCTGGTTTTCCTGCCAAACCGGATGGCTCGTGTGTGCTGGTTGACTTTACCCGCCAGGCCAACCAGGTACAGCGATTATTCATTGCTTTCATCTCGCAAACATTGGCGCAGGCAGAAGATCTGACCGGGTTCAAAGCCCTGGCTGATCA
>JACRAG010000283.1 GCA_016213455.1 Anaerolineae bacterium
TGGCCGTGTCAACGATCGTGTCCAGCGCAGTGAGAAAATCGAGGGTGCGCACTGCCAGGCCGGTTTCAGCATCGTGGCGGCCTTGTGTGGCGATATCAATGTGAGCGTCGGCGAAGTGCAGAATTCTCATACTCAGGGACTTACCCCCAGGTCAGTCAATGCAGCCAGGCTGGGTGCAAATTGCGGGTGATATTCCAGGCTTTTCCGCAGGTCTTCCACTGCGCCAGGTTGGTCACCCACGGCAATGCGCGCCAGACCTCGCCAGTAATAGCTCTCCTCCAGATACGGTTCAGAGGCCGCATCCAGGGTTTGGGTCGCCAGGTTGATTACATCCGTATAGCGCCCGGCATAATAATAAGCGAAATAGGGGCCGGTCTGATACCAGACCATGCGCCAGGGACGGTCTTTCTCCGGCAGCGCGGCATAAACCTTGAAGGCTTCATCATAAGCAGCGGCAGCCCCGGCAAAATCCTGAAGACCCACCAGGCTGGTGCCGCGGTTGTACCAGGCAAAAAATAGATCAACGCCTTCGGAGGCGAAAATTTCCTCAGAAGCCAGCTGTGCAGCCCCCTGGAGGGCTTTCACCTCATCCGCGGAATCCCCCAACAGCGCCAACACCTCGGCTTCCCGTTCGCGCGGATAAATGATCAGGTAGACAAAGTTGAATGCGCGCCAGTTGTGTTCCAGCGCGGAATATTCCACCTTCAAGTTGGGTTCCAGGTAAGAGTCCTGCGTATTGAACAGGCCGGTTGCATCATCGTAACCATCCACCACGGCATAGTGTCCCATCCAGGAGATCTTGCCGGTCAGGTCGTGCAGGTATGCGCCTTTTTCGATCAGCACAGGGAAACCGGCTGAGATGAAACGCTTGAGCAGTTCAAGCGAACCACCGGAACGATAGACCACGCCCAGATTGGTCTGGCTGGTCACATAGTCAGCCAGCTCATACGGCATGACGTTCTTGTCTTTCTCGAAAGGCTTGACCCACTGCCCCACATCCGTGCGCTCCCCGGTCCAGCCCCAAAATTTCAGGGCCATGGTCAGGTTAGCCGGCGCGCAGTAATTCCACAATCCCTTCTGATCCACATACGGCACGCCATTGACGGAAGCCTGCGGAGGCAGGGGTGTGGCGGTGAGTGTTGGGGTGGGGGTGGGCAGTTCAGGAGGATGGGTGGGCGTCGCGCTGGGCTCTGCCGTTGGGGTGGGCGTCAATGCGGCTTGCGCATTGGCGTCCGGCGTGGTCTGGGGCAAAAACACCTGTTTTTCAGGCGGTTTCAGTGCGTATTGCAGTCGAATGCTCCACTCATCCAGACGATAGGTGATCCGCTCGCGTATCGATGGAACCAACAAGGAGGCAGCCACCAGCAGAACAAGCCCCCCCGGAATGGCCAGCAAAAAGAAACGTTTGAGGTTCATACTTGCGATTATAACCGAAACCCGTCCCCCACTCATCCGGCCCAAATCATGTGTTGAAAAATCGCCTGTTCGTCGAAGAACGCCACCGCGCAGCGCACCGACTCCAGGCCCACCGGATCGCGCATCATGTCCTCGACCAACAAGGGCAGCACCGGTCGCGCCGTGTCGACCAGGTCCAGCGCTGGCATTTCCTCGGCACGCTTCCAAAACAGCTCCCCTTCAGGACAGTCAGGTGTAACACGCTCGATCAGGTTGGCTGTGTAGTAACACAGCAGGGATACCGGCCTGTTCGGACGCGGCACCAGCACCATGCGCCGCAGGGTCAAACCGGTCAGTTGATCCGGGCGAATGCCGCTCTCTTCGGCCAATTCGCGCAGCGCACCGGAACGGATATCGTCCAACTCATTGACTTCAATCTTGCCGCCGATGCCGGTCCATTTTCCCGGGGCAAAGGATTTGCTGTCAGCGCGGCGCAGCAGCAGAAATTCATCCCTGTTCTTGAGCAGCACCACACTGAACAATGCGGCAGTGTTGGGCTGCCACCCGGTTTGCGCCTGCCCGTTCATACGATCTGATCCAGCCGGGCGGGGGTGACGCCGCCTGCCACCAGCGCCTGGCGTACGGCGCGGGCAAAGGCAACCGCGTGGGGACCATCGCCCTGGATACAAAGTGTATCCACCCGGCCATCCTGCACCAGCCGCAACGCCTGCCGGCAGACTTCCACTTCGGTTTGCAGCACGGCACCCGGCTCACGGCGCGGCATCAGACTGCCGTCCGGGCGGTACGCCCGGTCTGGAAAACCCTCACGCGCCACGCGCAACCCGGCGGAGAGGCCAGATTCGATCAACAGGGAGCCTGCCAGGCCTACCAGAATCAACCCCGAGCTGAAGCGCTTCACCGCCCGGGCGATGGCATCTGCCAATCCGGGGTCTTTGGCAGCCTGGTTGTAGAGCGCACCGTGTGGTTTGACATGCACCAGCTCCACCCCGGCAGAGCGGGCGAACCCGGCCAGCGCGCCAATCTGGTACAGGGTATAGGCCTCCACTTCTTGCGGGGTCAGATCCATCACCCGCCGGCCGAACCCCTGCAGGTCTGGATAGCCGGGGTGCGCCCCCACGGCTGCACCGCTGGCAACCGCCAGGCGCAGCGTCTCCTGCATCACCAGCGGATCCCCCGCATGCATCCCGCAGGCGATATTGGCCGACGTGATCCATTCGAAAATGGCTTCGTCCGAACCGAGCTTGTAAGCGCCAAAGGATTCACCCATATCGCAGTTCAGGTCGATTTTCATATCGCCACCCCAAAATCTTCATCCGATTCGATGAAATCGAGTTGTCGGATCCGCCCGGCCAACGCCCGGTGCGCCTCTTCCAGACTCACCGGATGAAACGACACCCGACCGGTCCCCGGCAGCAGTTGGGCTGCCAGCGGGAGATCTGCGGTGATCACCGCGCCAATCTTGGGATACCCGCCGGTGGTTGGCCGGTCCGCCATCATCAGGATGGGCTGTCCATCCGGTGGAACCTGCAACGCACCCACCACCATGCCCTCTGAAAGCAGGCTGCCCTCCCGCCGCGGTACGAGGGGTCCTTCCAGCCGGTAGCCCATGCGGTCAGAGCGCGGGCCAATACCATATTCATTTTCAAAGAAGCGGGATAAGCCCTCTTCGCCAAACCAGTCTTCCTGTGGACCCACCAGCACGCGCAAAGATACCTTTTGCGCATACGCCGGGTGCGCTGAAGCCGGCAGGAAATGGCCCGCCCGCGAAGGCGAAGAGGTTGGAGTCGTTTTCAGACGCAGCAGGTCTCCAGTCTGGATGGACCTGCCATCCAGCCCGCCAAATTTGCCCGCCAGGTAAGTAGATGTTGACCCCAGGCGCTGCTCCCCATCCAGTACACCCGCTGCCGCCAGCACTCCCCAGAAAGCCTGGTTGTCCGAGCGCACTCGCAAGGTTTGCCCTGCCCGAACTGCCACCGCCGTCCAACCCGGAAGGCGCCGATCATCCACCTGCAGCCACCACCCCGGGCCGGTTACTGCCACCAGGCAATCCGTAAGGGCAGACAAGACGGGTCCCTGAAAAGCGAACTCCAACACTGTCGCTTCATCCACATTCCCGGTCAGGCGGTTGGCAGCCCGCAGCGCAAACCAATCCATGGCGCCGGAAACCGGCACACCGAACCGCTCACTGCCGCGCCTGCCCGCATCCTGCAGCGTACACAGCCCGCCAGGGTCCAGCACCTCAAACATGCGCACCGCCCACATCTGCGGGCAAGGGCACAAACCGCACCCGGTCACCGGGAGCCAACAAACACGGGATTTCACGATCCAGGTCAAACAGGCGCAGGGGCGTGCGTCCGATGATGCGCCATCCACCAGGCGACTCCTGCGGGTAGATGCCGGTTTGCTCGCCGGCGATACCCACCGAGCCTGCCGGGATGCGCGTGCGCGGCGTCGCCAGGCGGGGGGTCGCCAGGCGCACATCCATCCCACCCAAATAAGGAAAACCGGGGGTGAAGCCCATCATATAAACCGGATAATCGCGGGAACAATGCAGGCGGATCACTTCGTCCGGATGCAAACCGGTGTGGCGGGCCACATCCTCCAGATCCGGTCCGAACGCGCCGCCGTACCACACTGGCACTTCGATGCGCCTGGGCTGGAAAACTTCGCTGCCGGACCGGTCTGTGTCCAGCGCATGCAGAACAACCTCGCGCAAGCGCTCTACATCGCCCGCCAGCGGGTCAAAATGCACCAGCAGAGTCGCGTATCCGGGCACACACTCGCCCAATCCAGGCAAACCGGAACTGTTCAGGCGGCTGGCGAGCAGGTACACCTGCTGGTTGAGCGCTTCATCGATGCAGTCTCCCAGTGTCACCAGAAGGGCGGAATCACCCTGCCACTGTAAACGCGGAAAAGCACTCACCCCACTTTTGCGCCGCAGTCTCCACAGAATTTTGCGCCTGGCTGCAGCTTGGCGCCGCATGCGGTGCAGTGCGTATTGACCTTCACTTTTGCGCCGCATTCCGGGCAGAACTTGGAATTGGCTGCCAGCGATTTTCCACACTGCGGGCAGGCCGCCATGATGGTTTCGCGCCAGTTTTCTTCTCCCAGCTTCTTATCTTCTTCTGCCATGGCGGCATGCGCCCAGACTTCTTCCACCGACCGGGAGGCCTGCGCGGCTGCCATCTCGACGCCGAGGTCCGGTGCACAGCCTTTGCACA
>JACRAG010000038.1 GCA_016213455.1 Anaerolineae bacterium
AATTCTCTGCATCGAAGACGAGCCTGAGATGATTGATCTGATCCGTCTCATCCTTGGTCGCCGAGGATTCGATGTGCATGGTGCAGGGGGCGGGACAGAAGGTTTGAAGATGGTGCGTGAAACGCATCCCGACCTTGTGCTGCTTGACCTGATGATGCCGGATATGGATGGCTGGGAAGTATACCAGCAAATGAAAGCCGACGAAGCCACCCGCAACATCCCGGTCATCGTGGTCACAGCCAAGGCGCAGAACATAGACAAGGTTTTGGGACTGCACATCGCCAAGGTGGACGACTATATCGCCAAACCGTTCAGCCCGCAGGAGCTGCTGAATAGCGTGGAAAAAGTGATCGGTTCCTGAACAAACCAGTCTTTTTTGATGGGGCGGCTTTCGGAAAGCCGCCCCATTTTGAATCAAACAATGTCTCACCCCATCTTCATACAAAACATCACGAAGCAGATTGCCAATCCCGCCTGCGTTCCGTATTGCGACTCGTTTCTGTGCCGGCTGCGCGGACTGATGTTCCGCCCCCGCCTCGCGCGAGACGAGGGCCTGCTCCTGGTCGAAAAGCGGGACTCACGCCTCGACACTTCCATCCACATGCTCTTCGTGAATTTTGATCTGGCCGTATTCTGGATCGATTCAAACATGAGCATCGTGGATAAGGTCATCGCAAAATCATGGCGGCCTGCCTATTTTCCGCGGGTGGATGCAAAATATACTCTCGAACTTCACACCGATCGGTGGGATGATTATCAAATCGGCGACAAGGTTGAATTCAAGCATGCGTAAACGTGCAATTCTCATTCTGTTACTTATTTCAATTGCTTTGCTTTCCTTCACCCCGGCATCCGCGCAGGAAAGCGGACCGATCTATATTGTCCAATCCGGCGATATTCTTTCAATTATTGCTGAACGATTCAACGTGAGCCTGACCGAATTGATGGAAGCCAATAACATCAGCGATCCAAATGCGATCTATGAAGGTCAGCAATTGATCATCCCCGGGCTGGAAGGTATCAGCGGCGTACTGCAAACAGAAGTGATCAATTTCGGCGATTCATTCGTCGGCCTCATGCGCCGGACACAGGTCCCTGAACTATTGTTTCGCAGATTGAATCGCATCATCAGCCCAAGCCAATTCTATGTGGGCAAGGACATGATCATACCCACGGAAGATGATGGACAGGATATGAACGCACGCCTATCGCCTCGAGCCGGTGAATCGCTTTTCGAAATGGCTGTTCGACAAAACACGGATACCTGGACTCTCTCCGCGATAAATTCCCTGAATGGCTCATGGGATGGATTGCCCGGGGACACACTCTTCGCGCCCGGTGAGAACAGTGCTGCAACAACAAGTGGTTTGCCTTCCGCCTTTCTTAGCGCAGAGATCCGTGATCTCCCGATCATTCAGGGTGGCACCGGTGTTATCAAAGTAAAAACAATTCCCGGAGTTACACTGGGTGGCATACTCGTTGACCATCAACTGCATTTCTTTGCATTGGAAGATGGAACACAGGTGGCGCTACAGGGAGTCCACGCTTTGCTGGATCCCGGAGTCTATCCTTTGCGACTCGATGCCACCCTGCCAGATGGGACAAAACAATCCTTTGAGCAAATGGTATTGATCGGTTCAGGCTACTACGATGATATTTCGATATCCGTTCCTTCCGAAACACTCGACCCAACCGTGACTGAACCTGAAAACCAGCAAATTATCTCCATCATTTCCACCGCCACCCCAACACGGAACTGGCAGGCAGAGTTTAGTATTCCCGTCGCTCTACCGTACTGCATCAAAGATTGGTTTGGAATTCGCCGTACCTATCTGGGTCAGGGCACTGACATAAAACTTAATGGCTTTCATTCGGGAGTGGATTATGGCATCTGCTCAGAATCGAATCCCTATGACATTTATGCTCCCGCGCCTGGAACCATTGTCTTTAGCGGCCGACTCACCGTACGAGGCAATGCCACGATCCTCGACCATGGCTGGGGCGTTTATAGCGGGTTCTGGCATCAGGAAGAGAGCTACGTTACCGTGGGCCAATCTGTACAGGCAGGCGATTTGATTGGCAAGATTGGAGGTACAGGGCGCGTCACGGGTCCGCACCTCCACTGGGAGATCTGGGTTAATGGAGTTCAGGTTGATCCTCTCGACTGGCTGGATCAGACTTATCCGTAGGAAAACCGTTGCACTCCACCCATGACTATGTTACACTTTTCACGATAGGATCAATGAATGAGCACTCTCGTCAACTTTCTGAAGCAAAGTGATATTTTCTATCAGTTCACACCAACTCAATTGGAACTGGTGGCCAACCTTTGCCAGGAAGTCGTCTTCAATAGCGGGGATACCATTTTCCGTGAAAACAGCGCGAGCACAGAGCTTTATGTCATCGCGCAGGGCGAAGTGGATATTTTGATCAACTCGGGAGTCACAGGCGACATGGGAGAAGGCCGCGATGCCCCAGTTGCACGTCTTCGTCGGGGCCAGTCCTTTGGTGAAGTCGCTTTGGTGGATGAAGGACTTCGATCAGCCACGGCCCGCGCTTCGCAAAAAGATACTCGGCTGCTTGTGATCCCTCGCGACAAGTTAATCATGCTGTGTGAGACATACCCACAACTGGGATATCGTCTCATGAACAATCTGGCCGCGGACCTGGCCATGAAAATCAGGAACACCGATCTCCGCATCCGTGAGCAGTTGTTATACAGGCCACAGGATAAGAGATAACTAATAGTCTAGACACAGACACTTGACCATTCCCCTGTTTCCATTTACTATTGCCGCTTAACAACTTTGAAGCTAAAATTTAGCGGTTAGTCATTACAGCCTCGAGAAACTCCACAGGGCAGGGATTTTTCTCGGGCTTTCGTTTAAGATAGCTGACTTCGAAACCTACGCCGAAAGGAGGTGACGCCGACATCGCAGAGCATTGTCTGCCAGGTACACCACCACCCGCGCAAGCGGAAGAATTCACCCATCAACAATTTTCGGAGGAGTAAGAAATGACTAAGCGTATGTTCGCTTTGCTCTCGGTGCTTGTGATTGCCAGCATGGCTCTTGCAGCCTGCGGCACCGGCGGCCCAGCTGCCGGTTCAGAAAGCACCTTGAAGATCGTCTCCAGTCTGCCCATGACTGGTGCTTCCCTCACCCAAACCCAGACCATTGTAAATGCCATGCAGCTGCGCGTCGATCAAGCGGGCGGTAAAGCCTGCGGTGGCAAATACACGGTCACCTATGAACCGTGGGATGATGCGTCTGCTGCGCTCGGTAAATGGGATCCTGCGGTCGAGACCGAAAACGCCAACAAGGCTGCGGCCGATCCGACTATCGTCGCTTACCTCGGTACATTCAACTCTGGCGCTGCCAAGCTCTCGATCCCGATCCTTAACCAGGCCGGCCCGTTGGCCATGATCTCTCCTGCCAACACCTATCCCGGCCTGACCCATTTCGTGGAAGGTCAGACTGAGGCCAATGAGCCGGATGTCTACTATCCGTCCGGCGCCCGCAACTATGCCCGCGTGGCTGCTACGGACGACCTGAAAGGCAAGGTCATCGCTAACTTCCTCGTGTCCCAGAACATTCAGACCCTCTACATTTTGGATGACCAGGAAGTCTATGGTAAGGGTGTGGCCGACTCTGTCAACGCTGCCTCGACCGCCGCTGGCATCACTGTCGTCGCACAGGAAGGCTACGATCCTAAGGCTGCCGATTACAAGGCGCTGATGACCAAGATCTCGACCAGCAACGCTGGCGGCCCGCCGGATGCGGTCTTCCTCGGCGCGATCGTTGACAACAACTCAGCACAGGTTTTGAAAGACAAAGTCGCCATCATGGGCGACAACGAGACGGTCAGGTTTGTCGGACCCGATGGATTGTATACCGCGGCCTTGATCGAAGGTGCTGGTGACGCGGCGGAAGGCGCGTTCGCCACGACTCCTGGCCTAGCCCGCAAAGACCTTGGTGAAGCCGGCACGAAATTCTATGCAGATTACGCTGCCAAGTTTGGTGATACCAATGAGCCGTACGCCATCCTGGGTTACGATGCCATGAGCGCAGCCCTTAAGGCGATTGAAGACGTTTGCGCTGCGGGCGGCGATCCTACAGATCGCGCTGCGGTGAATGATGCTGTATTCGCCATCAAGGACTTCGAAGGCGCACTCGGCACGTGGTCGTTCGATGAGAACGGCGACATCACCCTTCCTTTCTACTTGGTTGGTCAAGTACAAGGCGGGGAGTACGTTGCCTTCGGCACCTACACACCATAATTTCGGTTCGTCCCCAAGGGGGGCAGTTAACACTGCCCCCCTTTTTTCTCTGAGAACATAAGGCATGCGACAAGCCATGAAACACCAATTTCGCAGGCCGATCCCCCCACGGAGGTAACCTCCTATGAACTCGTCGCTCTTCCGCCGGTTTGTTCGCCCCATTATTGCCATTGCGGTCATTTACCTGGTTCTATTGATTGGACCCGTCGCCAGCCTCGATTTCCCGGTCATTGTATCCAGTATCAAAGCTAATCCACCTCAGCTAGTGCAGTTCTTAATTATTGGTCTCGCCAATGGAGCGATTGTTGCCATCATCGCCCTGGGATATACGATGGTCTATGGCATCATCGAGTTGATTAATTTTGCCCACGGTGATGTGTACATGATTGGTGTCTTCACGGCGCTCACCACGCTCTCCCTGACTGGAACACTGACGAGTCAGGACCCCGCATACATCGCTTTCGGTATTTTCATTGCCCTGGTGGTTGCAATCGCAGTCTGTGCCGGGCTCAATGCGGCAATCGAGAAGCTTGCATACCGTCGACTGCGAAATGCCCCTCGCCTGGCTCCGCTGATCTCCGCGATCGGTATGTCTTTCATAGTTGAGAACATCGGCCTTATCTGGGCCGGTCAGTCCTGGCTTGTTCCATCGTTCGGCACGACAGGTGGTGGCGCCCAAAAGGAATTTCCTGACTTGTTGAGCAGAATGTTCCGCAACATGGACCTGGATCCCAATCTGCTGGCCAGTAGCGGTCTCGGTCTACGCTTCACGATCAAGGACTTGTTAGTGATTGTTCTGGCAGCCGTCCTGATGATTGGGCTGCGCTTTTTCATCCAAAAGACCCGCCTGGGCAAAGCTATGCGCGCTACCGCACAAAACCGAGACGCAGCCAAAATGATGGGAATTGATATCGATCTGGTCATTACCGCCACGTTTCTGATCGGTGGTGGTCTGGCCGGGGCCGCAGGATTGATGGCAGGCCTCTATAACAACAACGCCTGGTGGTTTATGGGATTCCGCGCCGGCTTGCAATCATTTACCGCAGCGGTTCTGGGAGGCATCGGCAATATCACTGGTGCGATGTTGGGAGGCTTCCTGATTGGCCTGCTGGCAGCTTTCAGCGATGGCTACCTGAACGCAAGATGGACGAACGCCTGGGTGTTCGCAACCCTTGTGTTAATCCTGCTGTTCCGCCCGACGGGTCTGCTCGGCGAACAGGTCGGCCAGAAAGCTTGAGGTAGACATGAAACCAAACATCAAAACCGGTATCATCACTGGTCTCGTCGGAGGGTTGGTTGTCTCCCTCTTCGGTGGATGGTCGGTCGCCATCATCGGGATTCTCATAGGTGTCGTGATAGGACTTTCCAGTGGCGGTCGGGTAGATCGCAAGAAGGGATTCGTAAAGCTTGCACTGGAATCCTTGCGAACAGTGGGCGCAGGAGCACTGGTTTTTATTGTCGTCAGCCTGTTCCAGAATTTCATTATCGCTCCCGCGATTGGAAAGCAACCAAGCCAACTCATGGTTGCCCTCCCAGCCAATCTGGTTGGCGGGCTGGGTATGCTGATCGTGGCAGCAGTCGTCACCGGCCTGCATGGTCTACCACAGCGACAGGAGCAACTTGGCAAGGTCCTCATTCTAGGTCTGCTGATAATCGCCTTTCCGTTTTTTGACCAGGCAAGCGGCCTGCGTTGGAGCGCACAGGTCATCTTTGCGCTAATCTTCGTTATTCTCGGCCTCGGGCTGAATATCGTGGTCGGATACGCAGGCTTGCTGGATCTGGGATATGCCGCCTTCTTTGCAATCGGTGCCTACACCACAGGGATTCTGTCCTCACCCCAGCATGGTATCTATATGAACTTCTGGCTGGTGATATGGATTGCGGCAGGGATAGCGGCCATATGGGGATTGATATTAGGTGCACCTACACTGCCTCTACGCGGCGACTATCTTGCCATTGTGACACTTGGATTCGGTGAGATCATCCCGGTCATTTTCCGAAACCTAACGACCGTCACCATCAAGGAACCGCTCACCTGTTGGATCCTGCCAGGGCTGTTCAAGTTCTTCGGATCCACGACGACTTTTCAATGTGTTGTCTGGGCCGATAACCTCGACCTAACCGCCGGTGAAAAGGGGATTAACCCAATTGGACGTCCATCTCTGCCCATCATCGGAGAGTTCCAGTCAAGCAAC
>JACRAG010000277.1 GCA_016213455.1 Anaerolineae bacterium
CGGGTGGTGAAAATCGTCCGGGAATTGATGCGGGAAGAGGCAGAGGAGTACAGACCATTATGAAAGAACATCTGTTGACGCTGCTTCAATCCACCCCTGACGCGCAAGGGAAGCGCAACCTGGCCCGGGAATATCTGCAGGCGCGCATCCTGCAAAGTTTGCAACGCTGCGGCGCGATGATCCCGCTCGCATTTCAGGGCGGGACCGCGCTGCGATTTTTGTTTTCAATCCCCCGCTTTTCTGAGGACCTGGATTTCACGCTGGAGCGTCCCTCGGGGGAGTATGATTTCCCACGATATTTACGGGCGATTGAAGCGGATTTAACTGCAGAAGGGTACACTCCGCAGATCAAGTTCAGCGACCAGCGCGTGGTCCATGCGGCGTTTGTGCGTTTTGCCGGGCTGCCGTATGAATCGGGCTTCTCTTCCCAGCCTGGTGAAATTTTGGCGGTGAAAATCGAGGTGGACACCCACCCGCCTGCCGGCGCCGTGCTGCAAACCAGCCTGGTGCGTCGTCATATCACCTTGCGCCTGCAGCACCATGACCGCGCCTCCTTGCTGGCAGGTAAAATCCATGCCCTCCTGCAGCGCGACTATACCAAAGGGCGCGACCTGTACGATTTGTTGTGGTATTTGAGCGATCCGCGCTGGCCGGAGCCCAACCTGCGGTTGTTGACCGAAGCGTTGGCGCAAACCGGATGGGAGGGCGCCCAACCGACCCCGGCCAACTGGCGCAGCCTGGTCAAAGAGCGGTTGGTGCGCCTCGATTGGCGCGCGGCGGTGGAAGATGTGCGCCCGTTTCTGGAAAATCCGGGCGAGGTGGAATGGCTCACCCTGGATCACCTGGTCGCGCTGCTGGAAAACCCAAGCCGTCCGCAATGATCCTCTCCTGCCAGGCGGGAAGGAAGCATGCGCCAGGCTGTCACAGGCACAGCTGTTCGCAAAGTAGCTTGACAATCTTGGGGTGTATGGCCGGCCTGTGGCCGGCCAAACACCCCAAATATTATTTTCCCCCATTACTGAGGGGGCGGCGGCGAAGCCGCGGGGGTGGACGCAAGGCAGGGCTAATCGTAGACTTTGCGAACAGCTCTGCTGCCACAGGATTCATCCCTTCTCAAATGGATGATTTATGATAAATTTAGGGTTCGTTGATTCGTGCAGGATTAAGGTGAATGTATGGGACTTCCGACAGATTTTGCGTATGACTTTATTGGGAAAATATTAATCACGCCCGAGCAGATCGAGAAGCGCGTGACGCAGCTTGGCATGGAGATCACGGAGGATTATCACGACTCCGAGAAGTTGATGCTGCTGGGGCTGCTGCGCGGCAGCGTGATGTTCATCACCGACCTGATGCGCCACATTCACCGCCCGCTCACCATGGATTTTATGTCGGTGTCATCCTACTCCGGTTCTTCCACCTCTGGCTTCGTGCGCATTGACCATGACCATAAAGCCAGCATCGAGGGTTGGGATGTGATCCTGATCGACGACATCATCGACACCGGCTTGACGGTGGACACGGTCAGCCGCCTGCTGCTGGACCGCCGCCCGCGCAGCTTGAAAATTTGCGCGCTGCTGGATAAGCCGGACCGCCACAAACGCAATATTCACATCGACTATTGCGGTTTTTCCATACCGGATGAATTTGTGGTGGGGTATGGACTGGACATCGATGAAAAAGGCCGCAACCTGCCTTACATTGCGGCGGTGGACCTGAACAAGTACAAGGCCTGAGCGGCGACCTGCCCAGACAAACCAAAAGTCTGACCTGCAAAGTGTGCGGTCAGACTTTTATTTTTGCCACCCGGTAGAGATAGGCCAGCACTTCTGCAACCACCAGGTACAACTCGGGTGGAATTTCCTCCCCCACGTTGACGGTTGACAGGGCAGCCGCCAGGGCGGTGTCTTCATAGACCGGGATGTTATGCTGGCGGGCTACTTCCAGGATCTGCTCGGCCACTTTCCATTGCCCGGAGGCAACCACGCGCGGCGCGGTGTCCCGGTCGGGGTCATATTGCAGCGCGGCAGCCACCTGCTGGGTTTTGCTGGGTGGGGTATCGGGGGAGCGGTTGAGTTTGAAGCGCCGGTAAGCCACGCTTAAACCTCCAGATCCACGGATTGCATCGGGTTGTGCCCCTTCTGATCCACCACCAGTTCGCCCACCGGTTCCGGGCTGCCTACGCCCACACTGGCGCTGCCAACGGCGTAGCCCAGCCGCTCCAACGAAGCGCGCAGCTCGTTCAGGCTCGCGCGAGCTTCCTGCGCCAGGGCTTCGTCCGGCGCGGTGACATTGGTGCGAATGGTCTTGCCAGTCAGCGCCAGGTCAGCCTGCAGCGCCCGCCCATCTTCCAGGTCCACTTGCACCACCAGGTTGGTAAATTGCGGGTCAATGGCGCCTTTGCGCGCGCCGCCGCGCCGCGAGATGCGCAGCCGCGCGGTCAGGTTGGTGGTTTCCTGCCCGGCTTCTCCACCGTGCAGGGTGAAGTTCACGCCTACCCAATCCGCTTTGGTGGATGCGGGATCGGCGCGCACGTTGAGCAGCTGCTGCTGGCGGATCAGGTCCAGGAAGCGATGCACATCTGAGGCTGCGTCATCTTGGCCGGCCTCGCGCAGCAGGGTTTGCAGGCGCGCCAGGGTCAGCAGGCTTTCTTCCGGCCAAAGCGCGGAACCGCCGCGAACCTGTTCTCCCAGCATGTGTTCCAGTGAACGGCCCAGCAGCGTCACCGCCTGGCGCAGGCGTTCAGCCATGGCTTGCGGGCTGGACTGTGCGTCAACGCGGGTCTGGTCAAGCAGGCCCAGGGCTGATTCGAGCACGGCGCGCAGCGGCGCCGGGATATTCTGCCCCAACAAGGCAGTCAAATTTCCCTGCAGTGCGCTCAATTCCTGTCCCAGCGCGCCGGGTTGTGCGGCAAAGAGCTGCAGCGCACCGGGGGTTAACGGCAGACCGGCGGCTTTCATGGCAGCCGCCAGGTTGGCCTCCTGGTCGCCCCAGGCGCCGCTTTGCTGCAGCAGATTGGTGAGTTCTTGAAAGAGTTCAGGGGTGACCGGCAGGCGCTGGTTGAGCAGCGCGCGCGCCAGGGTCAGGTTGGCCTGGGTGGCGGGCAGGTTCATCTGCTCCAGTAGATGATTGGCCAATTCGCTGCGCCCGGCATTGGCGCCGGTGGCGGCGGTCAGGTCCGGACCGCCGTTGAGGAACTTGAGCACCACGGCATCTTCTGTCACCTGGGAGACAACGAAATGCGCCAGGTGCTGGGTGCGCAGGGCGGCAGCCTGTTCGGGCGAGGTGATTTGTGCGACCACCGGGTGTCCGTCAATGGAAAGCACCGCGCGCACCCCGCTGACCGAAAGCACTTCGGCGGTCACACGCATGAATGGACGCAGCGCCAGGTCGTAGCGCTGAGCCGCGTCCAGCGGCGCGGTGGTGACGGGTGGGGTGGAGATGGGCAGTGCCATGGTAGGGTGGGAATGCGGGCGCGCCGCGCGGCGCGCCCGCATTCATGGTTTCATTAGCGTTTGA
>JACRAG010000279.1 GCA_016213455.1 Anaerolineae bacterium
AATGATATCAAAGCGCTGCCGGCTGTATGTGGAGCGCTGATATTCGTCCAACAGAACCTGGGCGTGACCGGAGAGTTCGGGCACCAGATCGCTCAGCTTGCGCACCTGTTCTGCCGGTGTCAGGTAAGGTTCGGGAGGCCGGCCCCAAAGACGCAGCAGGGTGGCTACGCCCGCAAACAGGTTTTCCATGGGGGTACGCTGCGCGCGGGCGGACCAGCTCGTCAACCATCTCGGCGCGCGAAGCCCACGATCAGCCAGAACCTGTTCGAACCAGGTGGGGATGGGCTTGCTTTTCAGGCTGTATTTTTGCCAGCGGTAGGCTCCGTAAATCGCCGTGCCGGCGAGAACTGAGATCGCTCCCAGGATGATTAATCTCCGGTTTGATTCAGCGCGCCGCTGCCGGTTCAGTTCCTCTTCCAGCGCGGAGAGGTCCCCTCCGGCAGGAGCCGGCGTGGGCGGCACAAACTGGGTGGCGGCTGGGCCGGCATTGACCGGACCCAGTGCGTTTTCACTCTGGGCTGTCACATAGGCCCGCCCGGGCTGGGCGCTGGTCGGTTCAAAGGGACCCCAGCCGATGCCTTCGAAATAGACTTCCGGCCAGGCATGATAATCTTTGCCCGCGACTTCGTAGAGTTCGGTCTCCGGGCTCCAGGTGCCCTGCGCGTAGCCGACAACCATGCGCGCCGGAATGCCCAAAGATCGCAGCATGAGCACTTCTGCGCTGGCATAATAGTTACAGTAGCCGGCCTTGGTTTCAAACAGGAACCATTCGATCGGATCGGCATTGGCTGGGGTTTCGCCGATGCGGGTCAGGTATGTGATGTTGTCCCGCAGCCACTCGGTCACCGCGGTGACTTTTTCATACTGGGTTTCCTCCCCGGCGGTGATATCCTGCGCCAGCTGGGCTACACGCGGAGAGAAATTGGCAGGCAGCAGGAGGTGACGCGCCAGAACAGGGGAGGGAATGGACAATTCGCTTGCGGACGCCAGTTGATCTTCCGACGGGACTGCCACAGATGCGCGGACTCGGTAGATTTCCCCGGCGGACAAGGGCGGGTCGCTGATTAAAGCCGTGATTTCGGGGACAACGCCATCCATGTAGAACATCTCGGCAAGCACTGGTCGGGTGATGGTAATGGGTATGTTGGGGTAATACAGCGTGCGCACCAGGGAAATGCGATTGTTGATTTCCACGCTGACAATGCGCCGGCCACCCCAATCGTATTCGGATGGATCCCGACCTGCGCCATAAGGCGTGGGTTCAGTATCGGTGGCTACCCACTGACCGTCGATATAGGTGTCGTACACCCGCCCAGCCCAATAGAACCGTCCGCTGGTCAATCGCCCACCTTCAGGCTTGGCGGTGAAGACAATTTCTTCGCTCAAATTGGTGCCGTTGCCCAAAGCCAGTGAGTCGGAGAGCGACTCCACCAACATGGGGGCCTGGCTGTTTAAGGAGGAGACAGCGTTGGAAATACGATTGCGAAATTCCTGGAAGCGGGCCGCCATCGTGGCAGCTTCGGGCGTACCGGGCGTGAAAGTGCGAATGGCGCGCGGGGTGAGCCAGGCGGCGACAATCAAAACCACCGCTACCAGGGCAGCTCCGCGGCTGATATCAAAGCCCACTTCACTTTCGATCATCTCTCCGCGCTCGTCCCATGATTTGCGGGAATGCAGATAGTACACGCGCCCAATCAGGATGATGGAAAAGAGAAAATACAGCAGGCTGAGGAAATTGCCGGAATCGTTGGCGGCGTACATTTCAAAGGAGTAATCTACGATCAAAACGATGATTCCAGCGACGATCAGACCTCCCCAGGGCTTGCCGTTGCGGGTCAGCTGATAGCCGGATTGAAAGGCGGCGATCCAGAAAATGACGCACATCAAGGCGAATACGTAAATCGAGTCACGTACCGGGTCATTGGCAATCAACTGCCCGCCTGCCACCAAAAGCCGCCCGCCCAGGCTGAGCAGCCTTTCGGACCACAGTTCAGCCTGGATGGTTCCCGCGACCATCCATGGCACGAAGAAAAGCGAATAGACCAGGCCAAACAGGAAGCTTAGTTTGGGACCGAAACGGCTCTTTCCCAACAGCATTCCCAGGATCACGCCGATCAGCACAATCCATTGAATTCGACCGAGGTGCGCGGTCCAGTTGGTAGTCTGCAGGCGCACGGCAGCAGCAAAAATCGCGATGGTCAGAAAGACCGACGCGGAAAGATCCCACCAGCGAAGCGGTTTATCTCGCATGGGTTGAGTGTACAATAAATCTTGCATAATCGTCAACGATTCCACAACCATAGAACTGAGGGTGTACCATGCTGCTTGATCCAATTGTCAACATCATCCTTCAATCGCTGGGCGGCTGGCTGGAGCCTATCGCCAAATTTTTCACGTTTTTGGGCACGGAAGAATTCTATTTCCTGGTAATGCCCGTGTTTTATTGGTGTGTGTCACCCATGCTTGGATTGCGGGTGGCGTTGATGCTGGCGTTCTCCAACTTTGTGAACAGTGTGCTCAAACTGGCCTTCCACCTGCCGCGGCCTTATTGGGTGGAGCCGCGCGTGCAGGCTTTGACCAGCGAGAGCAGCTTCGGCCTGCCGTCCGGTCATGCACAGAATGCGGCTGCGGTTTGGGGGTTGGTGGGTAACAGCCTGGCGAAAACCTGGGTGGCGGTGATCTGCACCGCATTGATCGTATTGATAGGCTTGTCCCGCCTGTATCTGGGCGTGCATTTTCTGGCGGACGTGCTGTCCGGGTGGGTGATCGGGCTGCTGGGGTTGGCCCTTTTTCTCAGCCTGGAGAAGTCCGTGACGCAGTGGATCAACCGGCTTTCGTTTGAACGACTGGTGGTATTGAGCGCTGCCGGCGCGGTAATTATTATTTCGGTCATCCTGCTGACCAATGCACTCCTGGGGGGCTGGGAACCACCCGCGGAATGGAACGCGAATGCCATTGCGGTGGGGGCAGAACCGATTGAACCCCGCGACGTTTCCGGTGCATTCACACTGAGCGGAATCTATTTGGGCATGACCGGCGGTGCAGCCTGGATGTTCCGAAAACAAGGCGGTTTTTCCCCGGCGTCAGGGATTCCGCGCCGCGCTCTTGGATATATTCTGGGGCTGGTGGGCGTGGTCATCTTCTGGTCTGGGTTGGGGGTTATTTTCCCGCGCGAGGCGGATGC
>JACRAG010000280.1 GCA_016213455.1 Anaerolineae bacterium
ACCATCCCGGCGAGCCGACCCAATGGCCGGCCTTCCTGCGCGGCAAGTTTGAGGTCGAAAAACCCGCCGACACCTACCTGACCCTGCCCGGCTGGAACAAGGGGGTGGTGTGGATCAACGGCTTCAACATCGGGCGTTACTGGAAACGCGGCCCACAGAAAACCCTGTATATCCCCGCGCCCCTGCTCAAAGCAGGCGAGAATGAAATCGTCGTCCTCGAGCTGCACGGCGTCAACCGCCCCGTCGTGGAATTCCGCGACGAAGCCGACCTGGGCTGAAGCACCCATGCCACCCCTGGACGGCAAAATTATCCTGATCACCGGCGCGGGCCGCGTACCGGCCCGCAGCCTGGCCCAGGCGCTGGCTTCCGCCGGCGCGCACCTGGCGCTGAGTGACCTGACCCCGCAAGCTGTGGAAGAGACCGCCGCCGCCTGCCGCCTCTCCGGCGCCCAGGCCAGTGTGCATGTGGCCGCCCCGGCCAAAGGCATGGCGGCGCGCATGCTGGTGGATGAAGTCCTGGAGCGTTGGGACGGTCTGGATGCCCTGATCCTGATGCCCACCGCGGCCCCCAACCGCACGGTGCTGGACCTGGACGAATGGGATTTTCTGCACAGTCTGGAAGCCAACCTGAACGGCCCCTTCCTGCTCACCCAACTGGTGGCAAACTGGCAGCGCTCCGAAAAACGCTCCGGCGACGTGCTGGTGCTGCTGCCGCCGCCCGGCCCGCAGGCCTCCTCCGCTCATCGCGCCGGCCTGGCTGGTCTGCGCGAGCTGGCGCATGGTTTTGGCCGCGAGCTTTTCCCCTACAGCGTTCGCGTTTTTGGGTTAGAATATTCAAGTCTGGCATTGCCGGTTTTAGCCGCTGCCGGCGCAGCCGCCGTGGACATCCTCACCGGGCATAATCCGGCTGTCCCGGGTGAAATCCTCACCATCGCATAACGTTCGTCTGGGATAACCGCATGCTCACCTTCCGCGAACTGGTCACCGGGTTTCGTGAACTCGGCTTGCAGCCTGGCAGGCCGGTGCTGGTGCATGCCTCCCTGTCATCTTTCGGCGAGGAAATTCGCGGCGGGTCGCAGACGGTGCTGGGCGCGCTGCTCACCGCTGCCGGACGGCTGATGGCCCCCAACTTCACCTACAAGACCATGCTGATCCCTGAGACCGGCCCGAAGGAAAACGCCCTGCAGTACGGCAGCGGCGCAGACTCCAACCGCATGGCTGAGTTTTTCGTCCCCGGCATGCCCGCCGACCCCAGCATGGGCCGCCTGGCTGAAGACATGCGCTGCCATCCGCTGGCGCGGCGTTCGGCTCATCCCATCCTGTCTTTTGCAGCCATCGGCCTGGAGGCCGCCCTGCAGGCGCAAAGCCTGACCGAACCGCTCTCGCCCATCCGCGTGGTGGCAGAGATGGGCGGCGAGGTGGTGCTGGTTGGCGTGGACCAGCGCGTCAACACCGCCCTGCATTACGCAGAACGCCTCGCCGGGCGCAAACAGTTCCTGCGCTGGGCGCTGACTCCTTCGGGCGTGGTGGCCTGCGCGGGGTTTCCGGGCTGCTCCGAAGGTTTCAACCAGATCATCCCGCACATCGCCGGCATCACCCGCCAGACGCGCATCGGGCTGTCGGCTGTGCAGGCCATCCCCCTCAGCCCGCTCATCCGCACCACGGCAGCCCTGCTGCGCGAAAATCCGTTGGCGCTGCTGTGCGACGACGAATCCTGCGAGCGCTGCGCCGCCGTGCGCGCCCATGTCGCGGCAGTCCGCTGAGTGCCAGTTCAATCGCCCCTCATCCTTCCAATCGCAAACCGGAACAGTCCGCAGCAGGGATAAACGAACCGCAGCCCGCCAAGCTGTATCGAACCTGCAAGATGACGCGTGCAAATCCATTCGAGGTTTGCCCATCCCCCTGCCCACCTTCCTGTTGACGGATCATTAACCACTTTTTTGGCCGAACTTTGTGGCAAAACTGGCATTTTGTCGCGAAACCACCCTCCATCCCTTGCCCTTCCTCCCAATGGGAAGAAGGGTTTTAGATTAAAGTCCAATGTGTGGGTATGAACGAATCCTGGGAAAGGGTGGGCAATTGGGGCTGGGGCGAATTTGTATCAATATTGAAATACACCTCAAGATTCCCAGCCGGGACAGGCCATGCCAATTTATGCTATACTCTCCACAGGGGAGCCCGCAGCATGGCAGAAACGTCTCGAACCACCCTGGAACTCTTATTCAACATCAGCCGCGAACTCACGGCTGATCTGGATTTACGCACGGTGTTGGCGCGCGTCCTGACCCTCTCCAGCACCTATGTCGGCGCTGAACGGGCCAGCATTGTCGTGCTCGACAACGGAAAACCGGTCGAAGCCGCCATCTATGTGGACGAACTGCTGAAATCGCACACGGTGGACCAATGGAGCGGCATCCTCGACCAGGGCCTGGCGGGCTGGGTCACGCGCAACAAAACCGCCGTGCTGGTCCCGGATACGCGCCTGGACGAACGCTGGCTGCAGCGACCGGACGATTCGGACGATCAGACCGGCGGCAAATCCGCCATTTGCGCGCCGGTGATTGCCCGCGACCAGATGGTCGGCGTGCTCACCATTGTGCACTCCACCCCCAACACCTTTAATGAAGAACACCTCGCCCTGGTCCAGGCCATCGGTGACCAGGCCGGCGGCGCCATTGTCAACGCACGCCTGTACACCTCGCTCGAAACCGCCCACCGCCGGTATGTGGAGCTCTTTGACGACTCGATCGACCCGATCTGGATCACCGACCTGAACGGCCTGGTGATCGAGGCCAACCGCCAGGCAGGCGTACTGACCGGGCGCTCCAGTGACGAAATGCACGGCGAGCGGATTCACCGCGCGCTGTACCTGCCGGAGTCCTGGTTGAACGAGCAGTTCCCCGACATCCAGGCCGGGCGCACCTCGCACATCGAAACCACCCTGCAATCCCAGAACGGCGGCGCCATTCCCGTCGAAGCCTACGTGCGCTGGGTCACCGTGGACAGCGGCGCCGTGATGCAGTGGATTTTGCGCGACATTTCCGAGCGCACAGCCCTGGATGGGCTGCGCGACGACCTGATGGCGATGGTCTATCACGACCTGCGCTCGCCGCTCTCCAACATCATCTCCAGCCTGGAGATGATGAACCTGTTGTTGCCCCCGCCCGGCGAAAACGACAACCTGCGCGTCATTCTCAACATCGCCACCCGCTCGTCCGACCGCATGCAGCGGCTGATCGCCACCCTGCTGGATATCTACCGCCTGGAAGCCGGGCAGCCCATCTCCAACCGCAAGCCCGCCGAGATCCTACCGCTGATTATCGAAGCGGTGGATGCCATTCAGCCGGTTTTGGAGAGCAAGGGCCAGAATATGAAGGTGGACATCGAAAACAGCCTGCCCGCCATCCCCATCGACGCCGATATGATCCGCCGCGTCTTGATCAATTTATTGGACAACGCCACCAAGTTCACCCCGCTGCAGGGCGACATTGGCGTGCGCGTGCACCGCGACGGCGAGATGATCGTCTTCACCATCTCCGACAACGGTCCGGGTATCCCGCCCGATAAAACCGAGCTGATCTTCGACAAGTTTGCCCGCCTGCAGGTGGACCGTATCCCCAAAGGACTGGGACTGGGGCTGGCTTTCTGCAAGCTGGCGGTGCGCTCGCACGGTGGGAAGATCTGGGTGGAGAGCAAGGTCAACAGCGGCAGCATCTTCAACTTCTCCCTGCCCGTCGGATAAGAACCGATCCGAAAATTGGGAGCATCGCCTATCTCCAAAATCCTCTTTTTTTCTCCCCGAGGATGAGCAGATAAGCGAAGCAGCAGTGCATTCAGACGCCCGATGGGGCGTCTATTCATTTCCCGGGCGTCAACCTTAAAGAATCGCAACCATCGGTCAAAGCCAATTTTGCGGGTTATGCCGGATTATGATATAAAAGAGAGGCGAATCCCTCTTCATTTTTACAGGAACTTGAATGCAAGAACTTGCCCCACACATTTACATTGAAAGCGCATACCCGGGTGTGACGCTGGCGGCGATCAACTGGAC
>JACRAG010000281.1 GCA_016213455.1 Anaerolineae bacterium
AAAAGCGGCGAACGCGCGCCGCTTTTTGTATTGAGATTATCGATCGAAGCCTGCGGTTGCTGGCGTCAAATCTGATAAAGCTCGCCAAACTTGGCTTTCAAATAAGCCAGGTAAGGTGCAGTCGTCATCGAACTGCCGGTCACCCGCTGGATCAACTCTGGCGCCTCAAATTTTCGGCCATGCGCATAAATGTTGTCCTTCAGCCAGCCGTGCAGCACATCAAATTTACCCTGGCGAATCTGCTCCGGAATGTCCGGGTGGGCTTCCAGCGCCTTACCGTAGAACAAACCGCTGAGAATATTGCCCAGGGTATAACCCTGGAAAGCCCCACCAATCAATCCACCATACCAGTGAACATCCTGCATGCAGCCTTCAGCATCCGAAGCCGGCAGCACGCCAAGGTCTGAGCGGTAGCGCTCGTTCCAGGCTTCTGGCAGGTGGCGCACTTCAAGCTTCTCTTCCAGCATATCAATCTCGAGATCAAAGCGGATCATCACATGCAGGTTATAGGTCACTTCATCCGCGTCGGTGCGAATCAACGAGCGCTGCACCTTGTTGATCGCGCGGTAAAAAGTGTCCATGGACACATTGCCAAACTGCGAGGGGAAGATCTCCTGCAATTGGGGGTAATAACATTCCCAAAACGGTTTTCCCCGGCTGACCACATTTTCCCATAAACGCGATTGGCTTTCATGCACGCCGGCTGACGTTCCGCTGGCAAGGTTGCTGCCTTCCAACGCCTGATCGATGCCTTGTTCGTACATGGCGTGTCCGGCTTCGTGGGTCGTTGAAAAGAAAGCCTCGAGGAAATCATCACTCTTCACCCGGGTGGTGATGCGCACATCGTTAATGGAAAAACGCGTCGTAAACGGGTGTGCTGACCGGTCCTGGCGTCCGCGCTCAAAATCGTAACCCATCGCACGGATCACTTTTTCACCGAACGCAATCTGATCATCCTCAGGAAAATACTGTTTGATGCAGGCATCCTCTGCAGGCGCCTGGGAGGTGATCGCCTGCATGATCGGCACCAGCTCTTTGCGTAAATCAGAGAACAATGGGCGAATGATCCCCACCGTCATGCCGTTATCGGAAATGTCGATTAATGGGTCAGCCACATGCGCCGCTTCGGGGAAGAATGACGATGCTTCGCGGCTCAATTCCAGGGTAGTCTCCAATGCAGGACGCACCAACTCGAAATTGTTTTGAGCGCGCGCTTCAACCCATTTCATGTACGTGTTGGAAATGTGCTCGGTAATTTTTCCAACAAATTCACCTGGAATGCGGGTCTCGCGGTCATAATCTTTCTTTGCCACCCGGATCATGGCAGCTTCCTGGCTGGTGTCGGGCAGCGTATCGGCATAGGGCAGCAAATCTTCAATGAGCTGCCCCAATTCCGGCGCGACACTCAAGTCATGGGATATTTTCGCCAGGGTTGCCAGCTGCCTGCCTCGCGCTTCGGCGCCACCGTTGGGCATGTTGGTCAGCTGATCCCAGTTGAGCAAAGCCTGGGCATTCGTGATGTCCGCGATCTCGGCCAGGCGCGAGGCGAGTTGTTTCACCTTTTCTTCCATCGTTATCTCCTGTGTAGGTTACTTTAAGGTATTATACCGGAGATGAACAAGCCGCGATCTCCTTCCGTTCTCACAGATAAAATTACCCTGGATCAGACGGATTATGTACTCGAGCTGAATCAAGATCAAATCGCCAGGTTCTATCTCCCTTTGGCTGACACCTTACGCACGCGCCACATGCCGGGCACCCGTCAGGTGATTGCCATTGCCGGCCCGCCTGGCAGCAGTAAATCCGCCCTCTCCGCCATCCTGGCAGCCATTTTACGAAAAATATGTCCCGATCCGGTCATCGTCGTTGGTCAGGACGGCTGGCATTACACCAATGCCTACCTTGACAGCCATGTTGTTCACACACAAGGTGAAACGGTGCGAATGCGCAGCATCAAAGGCGCGCCTGAGACCTTTGATACGCAGGGACTGGTTGATTTTCTGACTCGTTTCCGGGCAACTTTACAATCGCTCAAATACCCGGTTTACAGCCGCACCGCGCACGACCCGATCCCGGAGTTCGGTGAAGTTCCCGCAGGTCCCTGTCTCCTGATCCTGGAAGGTAATTACCTGCTGCTCGATCAGCCTGGATGGCGTTCGCTTCATCCACTTTTTCAACTCACGGGGTTTCTTTCCGCTCCCAACGCCGTCCTGGTGGAAGCGTTGGGGCAGCGCCACCGCAGGGGTGGTAAACCGGAGGATTGGATCGCCCAACATATCCAAACGGTTGACCAACCCAACATCGATCTCGTGATGCGGCAATCCATCTCACCAGATTTCACAATCATCAAACAAAGCCCAACCATGATCGAACGGATCACATTTGATCGAGTCGAACCGCTGTAGCTTGCGATTACCTATCATATTCTGCCATCCCGGTCGCTTTCATTGACGGTTGGAATTACCTGGCGTATACTCGAGCCCGGTTGGGGAGTAGCTTGCCCTTTTGGGGATGGGTTGTCGCCACACCGGATGAAACATCCCGGCAATCCAGTTATTCATTGATGAGCGAGACCACCATGACTATGCGCATGGGGTCTTTTTTTTTATACAGGTGAGGTGAATTTGGAAATCGGCACATCGTTGATCATCGCGACCAGCCTGGCTATGGATGCTTTCGCCGTGTCGCTGGGCATCGGCACCACCCGCAAAGCAGAGGATTTTCGTTCCCGCTTCCGTCTGGCTTTCCACTTTGGCATCTTTCAGGGATTGATGACGGTCATCGGCTGGTTGGCTGGCAGCACCATTGCCGGTTATATCAGCAACTTCGACCACTGGGTAGCCATGGCGTTACTGGCCTATGTGGGCGTCAACATGGTCCGGTCAGGGCTCAACCCTGATCAGGATAGCTACAAAGAAAATCCATCCCGCGGGCGCACATTGATGGTGCTCTGCGTCGCAACAAGCCTCGACGCCATGGCTGTCGGGCTGTCCATGGCGATGATCGGCACCAGTGTTACCGGTCCAGCCCTGGTCATCGGGCTGGTCACGTTGGCCCTTTCCGCTTTTGGCCTGGGCGTGGGCGGAAAATTGGGCGAAAAATTTGGCAAGCGCATGGAAATCCTGGGTGGTATCCTCCTGATTGGAATTGGCCTGCGGATTGTCCTGACCCACATCCTCTAATATTGAAACCTGAACACAAAAGAGGTTGCCCTTATAGGAGCAACCTCTTTTTACTTGATTAGACCTGACCCGGTGGAGGATAATTCGCAGATTTTACATCCAGCACCAGCACCCAATCCGGCCCACCCAACGGTGATTGGAACCAGGCCGCCCCGTCATTGGCATGGTCACCAACCCGGGAACTGGTCCCGGTGCGGGGATCATACCACCAGGCTGTCACTGGCCCGCTGAAGC
>JACRAG010000278.1 GCA_016213455.1 Anaerolineae bacterium
GGAAGTCCTGCCGGAAACCAGCCATGCAGAAGATGCCCGGGTGTTCCAGCAGCGCATATTTGCACTGGATCCTTATGCCGCTTTTATTACCCCCAACGCCCCCGTCAGTCAACTTGTCCCTGAGCAGACCGTCCAGGTTGAACGGGTTGAATGGCAGGCTGGTATGGAAGAAACGCAATCGCCGGACTGGGCGCGCACCATCGGTGTGGCCTGGGATCAGACACCTGGTGAAGAATTACCCGACTGGCTGGATCAACTGGATGCCCCGCCTCCAGCTCCGCCTGTATCGCCAGTGACAGCCACCCCATCCTCACCCGATGAATTAATACCGGATTTTTTGGCAGGCGCAGGATGGCAACCTTCCAGTGGAGAAGGCGAAGAACCCCTTTCTTTCCTTTCGGATGAAACCCAAGAGGAAACGGAACCTGTTGTGGAAGCCGATATTCCTGATTGGCTGCAATCCCTCGCACCTGCTGGCATCGGGATAGAGCCGGCAGCCGGTGAAGAGGACACACCCGGAAAATCCGACCTGGATTGGGTCAACCAGATTCTCCCTCCCACTACAGATTCGACATCACCTGACGTGCTTAGCGGCGGAGAGGTCGGCACTACACCAAACCTCGATGATGAAGCCCCAATCGCTCCGGATCTTGCCTGGATGAGTGGACCTGACCTCTCAGACCAACCAGGTGAGGTCGAAGAAGTGGTTCCAGATTGGTTGTCGGAATTGAAACAGCCCGAAGCAGTTCAGGAGGAAACCCCCACCACCGATTGGATGGCAGGCATCCTTTCCGAAGAAACTGCGGAAGATTCGGCAGATGCATTGCCAATCGAGGCAATATCCCAACCCGAGACCGTGACGCCTGACATCGCTGGCGTGGAAAGCCCGCAGATCGAAGCGGCTGAGGAGTTCTCTGAACCACCCACGCCGGTGGACGCAGCCACTCCGGATTGGATCGCCGAACTGGCAGGCGAAATGGAACAGGCAGCGCCTACAGAAGTTCAAACGGAGTTGCCCACCGCTTCTCATGGAGAATCGTCCGAAATCGCAGCTCCACCTGAAGATATGGATGCGGCATTGGCCTGGATGGAAGCGCTGGCTGCCCGCCAGGGTGCTGACGCAGAAACCCTCACCATCTCACAGCCAGAGGAACGCTCTGAAACTCCGCCCGATTGGCTACAGGAACTCTCATCGACATCTACCATTGAAGATACCCAACCAAACCGGATTGCAGCCGAATCCACGATCGAACAAACTGTTGATGCAGAATCATTCGACATTTCGCCGGTTGACATCGTCGAACCTGCCATTGGGGAAACCCTTCCTCTTGAAGAGCAGGAAGTCACCCCTGACCAGGCTGAACCGGCTGGACCAGATTTAAGTGATATGGATTCAGCACTCGCCTGGATGGAGGCTCTCGCGGCTCGCCAGGGAGCAGATGCCGAGACGTTGGCGATCAGCAAATTGGAAGACCGCTCTGAGACGCCCCCGGATTGGATCCGTGAACTTGCCCTGGAAGAAGAAACCCCAACCCAGGAAGTCGCAGAAACATTAGCTGAAATTCCAACATCGAGTGATTCCATTTTTGTGGAACCAGCTCAAGCTGAAACAATGCCTGTGGACCAGGCCGAGATATCAGGCTCCGTAGAAGCTGTTGAAGGCGAACCACAAGCCGAAATGGATGCGGACGCTGCATTTGCCTGGATGGAAGCGTTGGCAGCACGCCAGGGCGCGGAAGAAGGCACGCTGATCACAGAACCTGAAGCGCGCGTGGAAGAACCCCCTCAATGGATTGCTGAAAGCGAAGAAGAAATCGTCCCAACGGCAATGGATGTCGTCGATATATCTGCGCTGGACACAACACAAGAAGAGCCTGCACCCTGGGCTGATCAGATCGAACCTCTTGTCGGCGAAATAACGGAACAACCGGTAGATGAAAGCCAACCTGTTGAACCATGGGCGCCGGAAACAGAAATCATTCCTGATTTAACAACGCCAGATCAAGAGCAAATCGTTGCGTCGCAGGATATTCCTGCCGTTCAAGAGGCCGATATCCCAAGCTGGTTGCTGTCTTACGAAGAAGAAACCAAAACTGAAACCCGGGTTCCAGAGGCAACGCCCGAAGAAATGCCAACCTGGTTACAGGAAGAGACTCCCCCAACCGTCATAGAACCAGCGGCTGACACTTCAACAACCCACGAAGATGCTGAGCCGGTCATGCCTGAATGGCTCAAAGCTTTGCAGGATTCCCAGCCCGCCACGGAAACCAGTGTTCCGACACCGGCCTGGGCACCGGTAGATACACAGCCCCCTGCGACGATTTCTGCATCGGATGAAGAGTTAATCGCCCAGGCTGCGCTGCGATCGGGCGATATTGAAGGGGCCGTAAAGTCGTTTACGCGTATGATCAACACCGGCAGCAATCTGGAAAAGGTCATTAAAAGCATTCAAGATGCGTTGGATCAGCACCCCATCAATGTCGACCTGTGGCAGACCATGGGTGATGCTTACATGCGTGCCAACCGCATCCAGGATGCACTCGATGCCTACACGAAAGCAGAAGAACTGCTCCGGTAATTTTTTGGAGGTATATTGTGGAACGTACGTTTGTGTTGGTAAAGCCGGATGGCGTTCAGCGTGGTCTGATTGGTGAGACGATCGCGCGCATTGAAAAACGCGGCTTGAAACTGGTCGCCGCCCGCTTTTTGCAGGTCAGCCCTGAACTGGCCAGGCGGCACTATGCGGAGCACGAAGGCAAAGGCTTTTACGATGGCCTGATCCGCTATATTACTTCTGCACCGGTCATGGCCATGGTATGGGAAGGCCCCAATGCCGTCGCCCTGGTGCGCCAGATGATGGGTGTCACCCGCCCCGGTGAAGCCGCGCCCGGATCGCTGCGCCATGATTTCGGCATCGTGATCGGCCGTAACCTGACCCATGCATCCGATTCGGTGGATAATGCCGCCAAGGAAATTGCCCTTTGGTTCAAGCCCGAGGAGCAGGTTGACTGGAAACGCGCATTGGATCCCTGGATTTTTGAAGATAATTAACCGTGTTGGAAAGAAAAATCCCCGAAGAAATGAACTGAACCCGGGGAAATAGACAAAAAAAGAAAGCACCTCATGCGAGAATAGAAGCAGGAGGTGCTTTTCGTATGCCAGGAACCAAAGGGATGACACATTACTCGGTGGCGACCAAACTGGAAGCAGTGCGGTTGCAC
>JACRAG010000032.1 GCA_016213455.1 Anaerolineae bacterium
CCTCTCCGTCAACACAACTAACCATATATTGACGGCGGAAAAACTTGTGGGACTTTATAGATCTGACCTGATGCTGGATCGACACCTCGCCGAACTCCTCATGCCATCTGATGCGCCACTGGTCCTCCAAAAGCATCCGTCGCAGCTTGACAACAAACTTCGTAGTACCTTTCGGTAAGTCAAGAATTTCATGCCCGGCCTGAGGGTGTTGGCTTTCTTGGACAGCAATTCAAAGATCGCGTTCGATGCAAGAACCAGGCAAAATCGCTGTTCCAACAGGTCTAACCGGTACACCAACACGTCTCGCACATCGCGCAGGTGGGTTAGGATATTTCGGATGTTTCAACCGCCATCCGTCGGCGGCAACAACAGCTGGGCCTACCATCGGCTGGAGTCCCAAAAGGGCTACGAGCAGCAGCGTGACAATCCCCTTCAGCAAAACGTGGACTATGCCTACGGTTTTTCCTGGATTGTATGAGTTGCATTTCGATTCCATGGTCATCTTCCTTTTTCGTTTCATGTTTTGAGCCAGGCATCGTTTCACCCGGAAACGCGCCGGGCATATTCTTCCAATGTGGTTAGCTTTAATCCAAAACAGCGCTCCGCCTCGCGTGGATCCCCACGAAGATTCCCAACTGCCATGTCGTGCATCAGCGTGGCGAATGAAACCTGAAGCGGGTCAGTCGCGGTGGACATTTGCGCTTCCAACGCCGACGTGGGAACGAAGCTGAGCTCGAAGGATTTCGCACTGACCTGCTCAAACGCGTACACCGCTTCCAGCATACTGTAGTTGCGAGGCTGCCCAAGGTCAAAGCAGGCATTCCTCGCGGCCGGGTTGTTCAGGCTGTCGACCGCGTACTGAGCCACGTTACCGACCGAAATGTAGCCGTTTTTCGAATGCCCGTCGCCATAAATTGTGGCTTTTCCGTTGATGTAATCAAATCCAAGCCCCGGGCTGAGCCACATTTCCATAAAGATACAAGGGCGCAGGATGGTATACTCCATGCCGCCAGAAATGATGGCTTGTTCAACGGTGCGTTTGGCCGTTCGAAGAGGACAGTCTCCAACGGTCATGGGGATCGAGACCATCGTAAAGTGTTTCACCCCTGCCTCTCTGGCTGCCTGAACCAGGTCAAGCTGGCCTTGCTGGTCAGTAACCGGGATTGAGTCGCCTGGTTGCATCGAGATGGTGGTCGTCGCGGTCGTGATGACAGCAACCACGCCCTGGCAGGCTGCTTGCAGTGAAGCCGGATCTTTCAGATCGCCCAGTACGGTCTCAACCCCCATTGCTTTCAGCCGGGCCACTTTCTCTTCGCCAGAAGTGGAACGAACCAACCCGCGCACGGGTTTACCTGCTTCACGCAGGAGGCGGCAAACTTCACCGCCCAAAATACCGGTGGAACCAACAACGAGAATCATCTGTAGCTCCTTATGAAAATTTCTAATTTTCAGGGGTGGTCACTATAATTGGTTGCCATTCCCATCCTCTAACGGTCTTTAGCACATGCCCCAAGCTGGGGAACGGTGGGAAATGCTGCCCGAGTACCCAACTGCCTGTAGTGGCAGCCAGATCGAAAATGCGCCGTTTACTGGTTTCGGCCTGATCCACCAGGACATCATATACCGGCAGCCACTCCGGGTGCTCTAGGTGGAGTGGGTGCAGCACAGTATCCCCGATATACAGCAATTGCTCCTGACCACTACAAAAAGAAACCACCATATGTCCGGGTGTATGACCCGGCGCAAACAAAGTGCTCACCCCTGGCAGAATTTCACCTTCCTGGTCGATCAGTACTGTGCTATCTTCGATCGGCGCCAGGTGGTTCCGGGAAAATTCGGCCATCCAATTGGGTTTCAAAGAATCCGCAAGCTCTGAAAACCAGAATTCCCATTCCGCTCTACATAGGTAGTGGGTGGCTGCCGAGAAGGCTGGCTTTCCCTGCCCATTGAGAACACCACCGATGTGGTCAGGGTGAGCGTGGGTGATGAAGATCGAATCGATGCTTTCCGGCAGGATTCCCGCGGCGCGAAGGTTGCGCATCAATTTACCGGTGGTTTCCGCCATGTTGCCCGCGCCTGTGTCGACCAGCACTCGGTGTTGCCCAGCATCGACCAGCAGGTAAGCGTAGGGTGTCACAATCAAATCAACAGGCATATTCTTCGCCTTTAATACCGCCTCTACCTCCGCCCGTGAGGCATTATTCACCATTGCCTCCAGTTGGTAACCAACCTCGCCATCCAGTAGGGAAACGCACTTGAAATTCCCCAATGGAAATTGGTAATACTCATTTTTCATGCCGGATCTTCCTTATAGAAGTACCTTACTCGAATAGATCTGGGGTTATATCATTACCCAAATTCCTGTACGATGGGATCCAAAGGCAGCATCGATCACTTGCTGCGCCTTCCAACCATCAAAGAAGGTGGTCTCGACGGGTGCTTTTCCGAGGATGGCATTGATAAACTGACGGGCGCCGACCGGTTGGTTCTGGAGAATCCCGGCGAATCGGTCGAAGGAATGAGTTGCAGGATCACATCCTGCCAAATATTGGTCATCCAGTACAATGGTTTGAAAACTTTCCTCATCTTTCCGAGCTCCTCGGATCCATTCATTTGCGGAAAGGAACTGCGACTGCAGGGTACCTTCGGAGCCGGTGAGGAGAATCTCACAGCCTCCTTCTGGTAGATGATCTGTGAAAGAAACCTCAATCGTTGCATGTGCGCCATTCGTAAATTCAAGCAGCAAGACTGCGGAATCATTGGATGGAATGAAAGGCTGCCCATCCGGGCGGAAATGCTGGACATGATTGGCCAGGTGCGCCGATACACGGGCAATTTCACCCATAAACAGCCGCGCCAGGTCTATGGCGTGGGAACCGAGATCCCCCAAGGCCCCAATTCCATGCGCTGCATCGGCCCGCCAGAGGTACTCTGGACCGCGGCCATAACCGGCGAGCCAACGAATGGAACCATCGTAAACCTTGCCCTGGTAACCCTGATCGATCAGTTTCTTCATCTGCCGGATCTCAGGCAAGGCGCGCCATTCAAACATAATCATATGAACCAGACCATGAGTTTGAGCGGCATCCAACATTTCTCTGGCATGGGCAGAATTCATCGCCAGCGGCTTTTCGCACAACACATGCAGCCCGGCATCGAGGGCCTGCATGGTGATTGGATAATGCAGGTCATCTGGCGTCACTACCACCACTTCATCCAGGTCGCCAGACTCTATCAGGTCATGGTAGTCATGAAAGATACGGGGGATACTGTAGACGGCAGCCAGTTCCGCGGTTCTCTCTGGATTGCGCCCACATATTGCCATCAGTTCTGCTTGAGGATGGCTTTTGATACCCGTGTAGTGCATGTAACTCGCGTACCCGCTGGTCCCTATCACGCCAACCCGAACCTTTTCTTCCATAGATCCTCTTATTTGACTGAACAGATCGCTGCATTCCCGGGATTATCTAGATTAATAAATTTACAACCAGCCGGTTTACAGATCCAACTCGCGGATTAGTCCACAAGCTTCATCGGCCCGATCCAGGAGAAGAACGTCCAATTGAGCCCATCTTGTCAGCACTTCTTCAGGACTGGCCCCATACAATGCCTGGACGTAGGTACCGTTTTCTGGCGAAAGCATCAACGCTGCCCAACCGGGTAACTGAAGGCCCATCCAGAATGTCAGACCAATTAGGTAACCCAGCTTTACCAAACGAGGATCAATTGTTACGCCATTTTCCGTAATACCGGCCAGGTATGGATCCAGTACAGAATCCAACAGATCCGTAGCCTCATTCAGCGGAAAGTCTAAGAAATATAGACTGGTCCCCGCTAATTCACCCAAATCATTCCCCACCGCACCCTGACCAGAAAATGCCCAGTCCACGGCTATGAGCTCTTCTTTCAGGGTATTTGGGGAAAGAGCCCACATGAAATTCCGGCGGTGTGCGTCGTTATGGCAGAGCACCTGTGGCAGGCGGTCATTGGCATCAAAATAGCGATCTCTTTCGGCAAGTATCTGTAAGATGCGTGACCGGCAGTCTTCTCTGAAAGCACGCTGGACGATGGGTGATTTCCAGGCATTATTCTCAGACGCGGGATTCATATAAGGAAACCACCAATCGTCTTCCGCCCAGATGCTGCGAAAGAAGGGCCTGCACAACCACGGTTGCTGGGGAACTGGAGCACCCTTTAAATAAGAAGCTTGAAATTTACCTAGCTGGCGGGCAGTACGCTGGAAATCCTCCAGCGACCACCGCTTGCCGGTACACTCCTGGACATACTCGATCCAGGCCCAGACGCCTTGCTCATTTTCTACCACCCCGTTGCAACGCGGCGCGCGCAGACCTTGCGGCAGATCATTGAGTAGACCGGAATGGTAGGCCATAAACTCGCGCTTCCAATACGACCATTCGCGCGGCTGTTGGCTCGATTCTATGGGATTGTTGATGCACTTCAGCACTACCGCCCACTCCTGCTTGCCCCGGATACCGGTGCATTGGCCAGAGAAATGGAACAATCCGCCGGTGGTATCAATGATCTTCTCATGTCTGAGCGGCTCAACGGCCCAGTCCACGATATTAAGTTCGGGATCACGCATATCTATGCGCACTACGGCGGTGATGACCGAAGTATCCAAAGCTTGCAACTGCTGCAGTACATTTTCTGCCATTTTCCCATCCTCAATCGAAACCATTCATTGATCACCTGCCCGTCAGGTGCTCTCCAACCTGGCTCCCAGCAGGCAGCCAATAAGGGTCTCGCCTTTCCGGACCGGATTGCAGGCCAGCCTGAACTGATTTGTTTCATGTTATATCCTGGCCCGTTTGAAAAGCGTTTATTAAAGTCCTATAAACAGGTTGGGAGCGAATCGATTCGCTCCCAACCTGTTTCTTCAAATATCAGGCGGTTTGTTTACAGCTCGTGAGCTGCCCTGGCTTGTTCCAGCGCATGGTTGTAGAAAACCAACGTGTTTTCCATGTCGCCGGCTTGCCAGGTGGAAAAAGCCTGGCGTAAACAGTCCGCCGCCGGCTGCACAGGATATTGATCAGTTGGTCGCGGATTGATGAAGGCCATGGAAACAGTGGCAGCACGTTCGAAATCACGCCTTTCGACTGCAATCGCCAACAAGACCCAGTTGGAAAGCCAGTGGAAGGCGTTCCCCCCGTACTCATTCCAGACTTCATTGGCCTGGCTGCACAGCCGATTCGCTTGTTCCATATCACCCTTCCGCCAGGCCAGCCAGCCAAGGTTGGATAGGCCAATCCCCTGGTAAGTGTGCTCATTCAGGATGGAACAAAGCTCGATCATCTGTTGGATTTCTTCCTGTATCTGGCCCAGATTTCCCAACATCCGATCGGCAATGCTCAGGTAAGCCAGGCTGCGGATCTGCCAGATGCGGGCTCCGACCTGTTCCGTTGCCGCCAGGGCATGGCTCAGGCAGGCTCGCGCCTCGGTAATTTCTCCGTGCCAAAGCAAGCCAAACCCAACCTGAAACTTTGCCACGGCCTGTTCGAATTGGCTGGAAACGTCTTCGGCGAGTATAAGCCTGCGCCGCGCAATATCTACCGTTTCTGCAGATAAGCGGTAGCGCTCCTGCCGCAAGCGGGTCATAAATTGTATACTGAGCAGGTTGATTTGCTGGTCGACCCGTCCACGGGCATAAATCTCCGCCTGGATTTGGTGGGAAAGAGTTTCCATTTTGTCAGGCCAGCCTTCCCAGTAATATAACTGGATACGGGCCAGTTGGATCTGTAATTGCTCCTGAATTACTTCAAGAGCGGCTTCTTCAGCCAGGTTACCCAGGGCTTCTTGCGCTTGATCCAGCGCTATGTGCGCCAGCGCGTGATCATACTGCGGAACAATCGCATCGCTGATTTTACGGTACACCTGGGAACGCCACAGGTTGTTCGCCAGGCTGTTTTGGCTTAGTGCCCGCTCATAAAAGTTTTGAGCCTCAGGGTATTTGCCGTCCAGTGCCAGCAGATCTGCCAGTCTTTCCAGCAGGCTGGATAATTCTTGTGCTTGGAGGCTATTTTTCTTATCCACTCCACTGCATTGTACGAGCTCAACTGCACGGCGCAGGTAGCGTTGTGCATCGGCATTCGCAAATATGCTTGCTGCTGTTTCAGCCGCCATCTGATAATGTCGATTAGCGTGTTGAAGGAGCCCGGCGCGTTCATAATGACTGGCGATTTCCGCGTCATGTGGGTGTTGCGCTGTCTTATCCAGCAGCAAGTAAGCCTCAGCAACCTTACGGTGAAGCATGCGCCGGTGCGCTGTACTCAACCCGGGAAATGCTGCCTGGCGCAGCAAATCATGGGTAAAGTCGTAAGTATCGGGGGTAATTTCCCGGATGATATGCCTTTGTATCAACTCATCGATTGACGGGATGAGTTGTTCATCGTCCATCTGGCTTGCCTCCCTAAGTACATCCAGATTGAACTCACGCCCAATGGTTGCCGCCAAGCAGGTGACCTCACGAGTAGTCGAACCAACCTGGCCTAACCGCCGTAGAAGAACAGATTGGACACGTTCTGAGGATGCCAGCAAATTCACACAGGGTGGTTCTGGGCATGGAGAAATAATCCCAAGCCGGACCATCTCAATGGCAAATAATGGATTCCCTTCAGCTTCACGATAAATATCGCCTGCCTGTTCTTCATCTAAGCTCTGACCGGAGGTCTGCCGGTAAACCAAGCTGGCCAGCTGCATCGTTTCGTGCTTATTCAAAGGCTGAAGCTTCAATTCCACGAGCTTCTCCTCAGCGCGCAGCGCGACCTGAAGCAGCATTAACGGGTGGTCCTCCACCGCTTCGCCGCTTCGCAGGGTGACGACAACCAGCAGAGGCGCGTGGGGAGCAAAACGAAACAGGAAGTGCAGCCATTCTAAAGTGTCCTGGTCACACCATTGGATATCTTCGAGGATCAGCAGTTTCGGCTGCTCCGGCAGCCGGGGCTGCTTTAGAGACAGAAGTGCGCGAGCCAGAGCCTCAAAAAGGTGCTGACAAAAGAGAGTGCAAAACACCCGCAGCGAAAAGCC
>JACRAG010000276.1 GCA_016213455.1 Anaerolineae bacterium
GGCGCGCGAGATGCTGGAGGCAGCCCAGGCGGCAGGAACGAAACACATGGTGTTGTTCACCTTCCGCTGGATGCCTTTCTTCCGCTTTGTGCGCGACCTGGTGGACCAGGGATTGATCGGGCGCTGCTACCATGCCGAGTTTCGCTTCGAGATGGGCTACGCGCGTAAGCCGGAGTATTTCTGGCGGCTGGACGGCGCGCGCGCCAACGGCGCTTTGGGCGACCTGGGCGTGCATATGATCGACATGGCGCGCTGGCTAGTCGGCGACATAACGCGGGTCAGCGCGCACACCCGCACGTTTGTGGAACGCACAGGCCCTGAAGGAAAACCGGTCATCCCAACCAATGATTCCGTCTTTTTGTTGACCGAGTTTGCCAACGGCGCGCACGGCATGATCCACGCCAGCCTGGTGGCTGACCTGGGTGACCGGTATATGCAGCAGCAGGTCAAACTGTATGGTGAGAATGGCAGCCTGGAGATCGATATTCAGTACGAAGGCGCTGAGAAGGGTGTTTCACTCTACCTCTCGCGCGACGGTCAACAGCGCTTTGAGAAGATCGAGGTGCCGGCGTCCTATTGGGGAGCGGTGGAGCGCACCCAACCGTTTGGCACCTTCACCCTGCAGCCGGTGGGCGTGCGCAATTTTGTGGACGCGATTCGCGCGAACAAGCCGGCAGAACCGGATTTCGTGGATGGCTACAAAGCACAGCAGGTGATCAGCGCCGCGCTCGAGTCTGACCGCAGCGGATCGTGGGTGTTGGTCGCGGACCAGGGTTGATTCAAAATGGAGAAACCTTACAAGGTTGAAATCATCCCCTACCAGACGCGTTGGGCAGGGGAGTTCCGCGAGATCGCGGCGGTGCTTCGCCAAAACCTGGGCAGCCTGGCGTTGCGCATCGATCACATCGGCTCCACATCCGTTCCAGGGCTGGCGGCTAAGGATGTGATCGATCTGCAAATCAGCGTCGCGGCATTCGACGCCCCGCTGCGGGCAGCAATGCAGGCTGCCGGGTACACGCAGCGCGAGGGGATCTGGCGCGACCACCGTCCGGCGTATGCGCGTGGGCCAGAGTCGGACTGGGAGAAGTGGTTGTTCGATCCACCGCTGGGGCAGCGCCGCACGCATACGCATGTACGCCTGTTGGGGCGGCCCAACCAGCGCTTCCCACTCCTCTTTCGCGATTATCTCCGTGCGCACCCGGCTTCGGCGGAGGCTTATGCAGAGCTGAAGCGGCGCCTGGCGTTGAACCTGGCGGATGTGCGCCAATATCCCGATACCAAAGACCCCGCCGTGGACCTGATCTACTTCGCCGCTGAAGATTGGGCGGCAGCCGTGGGCTGGCTGCCAGGTCCTTCGGACGCCTGAGATGGGGAGAGGCGGATGCCTGGGGTTAACCCTTCAGCGGGGTGGAGAAATGGTTCATTTTTCGTGGGTTAAGCCTTCCAAACCAATCCCCAACCGTTGCGTTGAACCGTCGAGTGCAGGGGAAGCCGGGTGGCGAACCAGAGGAAATTCGCCAGGTCGCCGCCCGACACACCGATGTTGAAAAAGGCCAGAAAACCCAGGGTAGTGCGCAGGTCACCATTCACCGATCCTGTGAGCAGCAATGTCAGCGGCACAATGGTCAGGAGGATGGTGGGCATGATGCCAACCAACAGCAGGCGCCAGAGTGGCAAAGGCGCATTGTAATAGACATAAGGCATGAGAAGGCCTTTGCCAAACTGCAAGCCGAATACGGTCTGGTCGGTCATGCCAAACCGGGGCGTAGAGAGCGCGTGGATGAGTTCGTGAACGGGGACAGTCATTACCAATACGAACAAGGCTGCGAGGAGATTGGTGGGGCGGAAATCGCCTTTGAGCAGCAGCGCCACCACCAGAATGCCCGCGCAGGAGGCCAGCAGTCCATAATTCTGAACTTTCCTGGCGCCTAACGTTGGGAGCTGCTGCCAGCCGGCAGGTATTTCCATCATTTCATTATCGGGCAGGTTGCCCCAGTGCAATTTCATCATTCCTCCGGAGATCGGGTTTGATTGGGCGGACCGAAAGTTCATCCGCACTCAATCTACGCAGGTGGGTGTGATGAAGTTGCGGCTAAGCACCCGTTCGGTCAACCTGATCGTTGATGGGTACTCGGCCGGTGGAGAAACATCTGGCGTGAAGGTACGCATTCTTTTGGGCCCGATATTTCTTGTATAATACAGATATATTAAGTAGTGTTTTGAGCCAATCAGCCGGGAGAATAAATGGACAGCGAAAAGAATAACTTCACCAACATCGACGAATATATCGCCACTTTTCCTGAAGATATTCAGCAGATCTTGCGCCAAATGCGCGCGGTGATCCATGCGGCTGCGCCGGAGGCTGAGGAAGCCATCAGCTATGCCATGCCTACCTTCAAGTTGAACGGCAACCTGGTTCACTTTGCGGCTTTCAAAAACCACATTGGTTTTTATCCCACCCCCAGTGGGACGGAGGCTTTTCAACAGCAATTGTCACCATATAAAGCTGCCAAAGGCTCTGTGCAGTTTCCATTGAACCAACCCATCCCTTATGACCTGGTCACCCAGATTGTCAAATTCCGGGTGCAGGAGACTCAGGCTAAAGTTGAGGAAAAGCGAAAAGGAAAATCAAGTAAGAAAGGCTAGGCAAAGATGGGAGGCCAATCCATGGTTGAGGTCGAAAACATTAACACCCCCGGTAGAACATCGCGAGTGAATGCGCAAAAATATAATGCGATGCGCGAAGCGTTGTTGAAAGCACTGCCGGTGGAGCCTCCCGGTCTGACGCAAGCTGAGATGGGGCAGGCGGTTCTGCCTTTTCTTGCCCAGAGTTTGTGGCCCGGTGGCGCAAAAGCCATGTGGTGGGTTAAATGCGTTCAACTTGACCTGGAGGCGAAAGGCTTGGTCAGGCGCAGCCAAAATATTAGGCCAACTCGATGGTGTCGCGCATAAAATCGGTGTATTTGTCATGCAACCTCATTCATATCTGTTAATCCGGGTTTCCCGGAGCGAAAGGAGTGGCGATGGTCAACCTGGACAGAAAAAAAGATAACCCCTGGGTGCTCAAGACGCCTCCTGGAACAGGCGAATACATCATGTACATGGATGAAAAGGACGGTGTGCCGGTGATTGTGTGTGTGGTCGGAACGACCACCTTGTTGTACGATGCGCGCTGTATTGAGGATTTGCATGCCATGCTGAAAGCCGCCGGTGATTGGGTTGAATTGGGCGGCGCGGATGAACAAAAGCTTGCCAAAGAAGGCACGGTGGAAGCCTGGGGACGCTCTCCAGACAACCCGATTGGCGGGTGGTATGGACTGAAGAAAGGCCTGCGCGGGCGATTTGGGGTCTATATCCCACCGCTGATGGAAGCGCTGGGCCTGTGCGAATTGGAGCACAACCCGAAAAACAACCGCATGCGCGCGATCTAATGCGCTCCGGGATCCTCCTCGGCCGGGCATGTCCATCCGATTGGCATGGATGAAATCCCCGCGTTCTCATCGTGACGAGAACGCGGGTTTGTTTTAGATTGCAAACTGATTGAAAAGCGCCGTGCTGCTGAACGATTTCGCAACAGCGTACAATGGATGCATGAAACGCTGGTTATCGTTATCGTTGAATCTATTATTGGTTTTTCACCTGGCGGGTGGACCGCACGCCGCCATTCAACCGCCCCAACCCACCCCGGCGCCGCAAGCGGGCGAAGGGGAGGGGGCCGGGCGGGTGGGCGATGAGTTGTCTCCGGCGCAAGAGCAGGCCCTGTGGGAGGATATTCAACGCAACCTGACGGCGCTGCGCAATGCAGGGAATATGGTGACGCCGAATGCGAGCCAGCCCGTGCCGTATGCCTTCCCGTTGAAGATGGCGCCAGGGCTGCCGGATGCCGCCGGTTTCCGGGTGTCGGCTTTTGTCGATCACAACCCGGCTGGCGGGCAGGTTCTGGATTACACCGGCGGTGCGCGCAGCTATGACGGGCACCGCGGCACCGATTATGCGCTAACGCCATTTTCGTGGAACAAGCTCGATGCGGGAGACGTGCAGGTGGTGGCTGCCGCGGCTGGTACGATCGTCTCCTCCGCCAACGTGGACCCAAGCGACCGCAATTGCGGCAGCGGCAGCTCGGATCCGTGGAATTATGTCGCGCTGGTGCACGCCGACGGACGCATGACCATTTACGGTCACCTGCGCTACAATTCACTCACCAGCAAGGGCGTGGGGCAGGCGGTGGCTCAGGGCGAGGTTTTGGGAACGGTGGGGAGTTCGGGTAATTCCAGTGGGCCTCATCTGCATTTTGAGGTGCGTACCGGCAGCTTTTCATCAACCGAGTGGATCGACCCGTACAGCGGCCCGAATAGCCAGCCCGAATCCTTGTGGATTTCCCAACGCCCGTATTACGACTCGGCCATCAACAAGCTGTCCACACACTCCGCCCCACCCAGTACACCCAATGCCTGCCAGCCCAGCATCTCCAATCTTCAGGATACCTTCACCACACCGGCGCGCGTCTATTTCTATGCGTTCTACCGCGATTACCAGAGCGCCCTCCCCACCCAGTTGAAACTGGTTCGCCCGAATGGCAGTGTGTACCAATCCTGGTCGCATGCGCCCGGCGGCAATTCTTTTTATTCCTCGTGGAACCAGGGGTGGGTGGTGGATTTGCCGTCTGGTGAGGCTACGGGCGCCTGGCGCTTTGAAGCCAACTACAATGGTCAGCTCACGGAAACGTTCTTCAACGTGAATGATGCGCCCGCGATCCATGTCACCAGCCCCAACGGAGCGGAGAATTGGGACAGGCGCACTGCCCAGCCGGTGACCTGGACGGACAATATCGGTGGAGCGGTGAATATTTCGATTTACTTGAATGGCGCCTATGCCGCCGCGATCGCCTATAACACACCCAGCGACGGCGAATACCTGTGGGTGATGGATGCGGGCCAGGCTCTGGCTTCGGGCTACACCATCCGTGTGACCAGCGCGATCAACCCTGCCGTTGTGGACCAAAGCGACGCGGCATTTTCCATAGTCGAGGGGATCATTGCACGGGATGACGCTGCCATGACCGCGGTCAATGCGCCGGTCACTATCCCCGTGCTCGGCAATGATCAGGGCGCTGGCAGCGCTCCACTAACCATCACGGCAGTGGAGGCGCCTGGACACGGGGTTGCGGTGGTAGATGGTCAAAACATCGTCTACACGCCGGCGGCGGACTATCTCGGCAGCGATTCTTTTACCTATACGGTTGAGTCCGGATTGGACAGCGCAACTGCGACGGTGAGCGTGATGGTCGTCGCCGAGGTACATACCCTCTTTCTGCCGGCGCTGCGCCGCTAGGCTCAAGCGCTGTGGAATGGCGCATGGCATGCCGGCAATTGTTGCTTTTCAGGTTATCCGGCGCTGTCGAATGCAGCCCGCAGCCAGTTGATCACCGTGGAATCCACCTGGGATGGGTCGGTGATCCGCACGATATAGTTGCACATGCTTCCTTTGGGCTGCTCCAGCAGGCGCGAATCGGCGGTCAGGTCTTTTACATTCAGGCCTAGATCAACCCGGCTGTTGGTGGCGGGGCCAATCATGGCAAATTGTTTTTTGCGGCGCAGGCTCACATATCCCTTCTTGGGGAGGGTTTCAAATTCGCCAAAGTTTACGATCTCCGCCATCAAGGCTTCGTGTATCGGGCGCAAACCGGTTTTTGCACCCGTATAGATCTCATCCAGAAGGGTGTCGGCGTTTAATCCATTCGCCTCAGCCTTGCGCGTACCGTCCGACTGCAAAACGGCATGCACCAGGGCATTGGCATCGCCATGCCCGAGGCCCAGCTCTCGCATGAGCATTTCGCGAATCTCGCCGTGTTTGGTGAGCCCGCTTGCGAGGACGAACGTGGTCAATTCCTCAAGGGTTTTACCGGTCTTTTTTTGAATATTATTGATTTGTGTCTCGACGGCGGATTTTAGCGTGTCCATCATGTTCTCCGTTCGAATATAGACTGAAGTAGTCTTATTAAACGACGAGTCGATGGAAGATTCAAGCCCCAATCGTAAAACATGGATAAACAACCGGACACCGGGTGCGTGAAATCCAACTGGAGAGCGAGTCGGCTGCGGTTTTGTCAGGGGGTGACGATGTGTACCGTGATGTGCATCTCGCGCAGTTTGGTGACGTATTTCTCGGGCACACCGTCGTCGGTGATGACCGCTTTGACGCGCTCAAAGGGGATGATCTGGCTTAAGGAGCGCACGCCGAATTTGGTGCTGTCGATGAGTAAAACGGTCTGCCCGGCGCTTTCCACCATGGCGCGCTTGACCTGGATTTCCAGCGGGTTGGGGTCGGTGATGCCATCCGGGAAGTCCAACCCGGTGCAGCCCAGAAAGAGCGTGTTGGCGCGCATGTTGTGGAAAAAGTCGACTGCCTGCGGGCCAACAAAGGTGTGAGCGATGTAGCGCAGCATCCCACCACAGGAGAGCACCGTCATTTCCGGAATGCGGCTGGAGAGCTGGTTGAGGTTGCCCAGACCATTGCTGATCACGGTCAGGTCGCGCTGGTTGAGAAATTCGATCATCGAGCCGACCGTCGTTCCGGCTTCCAGGAAGATGATGTCGTTGTCGCGCACATAAGTTTCAGCCGCCAGGCGCGCGATGGCAGATTTTAGGTCCTTCTGCAGCACCAGTTTGCTGCGGTAGAGCGGCTCGTTGTTGGTTTCGTTTTCCGTAAAGAGTGGCGTAGGATCTTCCTTTGCTCCTTGTGGTGTTTCGTAGGCAAAAAAGAACTTGCCTAATGTTTCATGCTCAGCCAAAACCAATCCTGGTTTTTCAAATCGCAAGTGTGGTCGAGTGCCGACACGATCGTAAGCAGAGCCAAA
>JACRAG010000285.1 GCA_016213455.1 Anaerolineae bacterium
CAGGGTGATGTTGGTTCAGGAAAAACCGTGGTCGCGGCATTGGGCGCCAGCATGGTCACCCGTCATGGTGCACAGGCTGCGGTGATGGCCCCCACCAGCATTCTTGCAGAACAACACTATCGCAGCTTCACCAGGCTGCTTGCCACCCCGGCAGCTGATGCGCCCGCGCTGCTCGAGCCGGAGCAAATCCGGTTGATGGTGGGCGACACCAAAGAAAACGAGAAAGCGGAAATCCGCGCGGGCCTTGAAGACGGCAGTATCCGCCTCGTCATCGGCACGCACACCCTCATCGAAGACCCCATTGCGTTCAAAGACCTGCAGTTTGTGGCGATTGACGAGCAGCACCGGTTTGGCGTCAAACAACGCGCGCAGCTGCGCAGCAAAGGCACCAACCCGCATCTGCTGGTGATGACGGCTACGCCCATCCCGCGTTCATTGGCCCTTACCGTCTATGGCGACCTCGATTTGACCGTCATGGACGAAATGCCAGCTGGACGGCAGCCCATCGAAACACATGTGCTCCATCCGTTGGAACGTGAGCGCGCCTATCAATTAATTCAGAGCCAGGTTGCCATGGGGCGCCAGGCGTTTATCATCTACCCAATGGTTGAACAGGGCGACAAAGATGAAGCGCTGGCTGCGGTTGAAAACCACGCCAACTTACAATCCAAGATCTTCCCGAAACTAAAACTTGGTCTGCTCCACGGACGCATGCGCCCTGAAGAAAAAGACCAGGTCATGGCCAGTTTCCGTGACGGCGAGTTCAACATCCTTGTGTCCACTTCGGTGGTCGAAGTGGGTGTGGATGTGCCCAATGCCACCGTCATGCTCATCGAGGGTGCCAACCGCTTTGGCCTTTCGCAGCTCCACCAATTCCGCGGTAGAGTTGGGCGCGGTCAAAACCAGTCCTTCTGCCTGCTGATTCCTGACAAGGAAGACGCATTGGAAAATGAACGGCTGGCGGTGATGGCAGAAACCAATGACGGCTTCATTCTCGCTGAACGCGATCTGCAGCAGCGCGGACCGGGGGAATTCCTCGGTACCCGCCAGGCCGGATACAGCGAGCTAAAAATGGCAAACCTGATGGACGTCAAACTGATCGAAAAAGCCCGCCAGCAGGCTCAAACAATTTTCCAGGTTGACCCGGAACTTTCGGCTGAAGAACACGCCGCGCTGAAGGCGCGCGTGCAGCAGTTCTGGAGCAATGGGAAAGGAGATATAAGCTGATGGTTCGCGCTTTCTTTCCAGGTTCATTTGACCCTATTCACTACGGGCATATCAATATTGCCAAGCGAGCCAGCCGGTTGTTCGATGAGTTAATTGTGGCAGTATATGACCGCCCACTCAAGAATATGCTCTTCCTGCCGGAAGAGCGACTCGCCATGGTCCGACACGTATTTGAAAACGAGCCTAAGATCCGCGTGATCGGCTACCGCGGCCTCACGGTCGACGCCTGCCGGCACAATGAGGCTCAGGTGATCGTTCGCGGCTTGCGGGTTTTCTCGGATTTCGAATATGAATTCCGCATGGCGTTGGCCAATCGCCGCCTCGGCCCTGACATCGAGATGATTGCGCTCATCACCGCCGAAGAGCACACCTTTCTCTCATCCACCACGGTGCGCGAAGTCGCCTCGCTGGGCGGAGATATTTCCAGTATGGTCCCCAATTACGTCGCCAACGCCCTGCGCCGGCGTTTTAAAGAGTTGGGTGAAGGTCAGACCCTGGTTCCAGAGTCATCCTTGCGGGATTAATATTTTTTTAGAATATCTACTATAATTAGGACTGCAGGTGGTTGATTGCCAGAACGGCGTGGGGGGTCCCGATTCACCTCACCGTGAAAGCCTGGTGCTTAAATTGCAACAATAAAGAAAAATGAACGTTCGCGGAGGAATGGATGGATATCCTGCATCTGGTTGATCGATTGGAAGAACTTTTCAATGAGAGCCGCCCGCTCCCATTTTCGCACAGCGTCGTTGTGAATGAAGACCGTATGCTGGACATCATTGACCAGATGCGCGTTTCAATCCCTGAAGAGATCAAGAAAGCCCAGCAGCTTCTGGCGCAGCGCGACCGCATCATGGCGCAAGCCCAGGAAGAAGCCAACCGCACCCTGGCTTTGGCGCGCGAAAAGAGTGATGCCCTGGTTTCGCGTGATTCGATCGTGGCGGAAGCCAAAGCTCGTGCCGATCAGATCATCCAGCAAGGCCAGGTGGAAGTTGGCGTCGTCAAACGCGAAGCGGACGAATATGTACTGGACACCCTCACCCGCCTGGAAGCCGAAATGGAACGCCTGCTTTCTCAGGTTCGCAATGGCATCCGCACCATCCAGACCGACCGCACGTCGGATGATTCCGATTGACCCAACCAGTCCTGATCTGAAAGCGTAAAAAGAAATACCCCCGCGTTGAACTGAACCCGGGGAAATAGACAAAAAAAGAAAGCACCTCATGCGAGAATAGAAGCAGGAGGTGCTTTTCGTATGCCAGGAACCAAAGGGATGACACATTACTCGGTGGCGACCAAACTGGAAGCAGTGCGGTTGCAC
>JACRAG010000286.1 GCA_016213455.1 Anaerolineae bacterium
TGTTCACCTGGGAAGGCTACATCCTGGATGACTCGGTCAACGCGCCGCGTCACCTGGACGCCTGGACCTGGGACGGTGTGGCTGCCACCCTCGAAGCGGTTGACAAATACACCCTCAAGTTCACATTCCCGGTTTCCAAGCCGATGACCGCCTTCTACCTGATGAATGAAGATACCTTCATCGTCATGCCGGCGCATCAGCTCAAGCAGTACCACCCCAAGTGGTCTGAAACCCCCACCGACTACAAGACCTTCGAAAACATTTTGTCCCCCGACAAACTGCCGATCGTCACCATGGGCCCCTGGGTCATCACCGAATACAAGACCGACGAACTGATGATCATGCGCCGCAACCCCTATTTCTGGCGGGTTGATGAGAGCGGACAACAGCTGCCCTACATGGACGAGATCCAGTACGTCAAGGGTCCCTCGGGCGCCGGCCGCGACCTGTGCACCATGGCTGGCAACTGCGACCACATGAACCTGGAAAACCCGAGCACCTTCGTGGAAGTGATGAAACGCGCTCAGGAAGCCGATGCCACCTTCAATGTGACCTGGGGTCCTGAGACCCTCGGCTACGAAGTCATCCTGAACCAATCGGTTGACTACGGCGCCCAGAGCGACGGCGACAAGGCCGTGCGCGAACTGCTGCGCGACCTGCGCTTCCGCAAGGCCCTGAGCTACGCGACCGACCGCGAAGGCATCGCCCAGGCGATCATGCGCGGACCCTTCCTGCGCGGCTGGGCGGGCGGCCTGTTCCCTGGCGCCCCCGAGTTCGACCAGGACTCTGTTGTGTACTACGCCTATGACCTGCCCTCTGCGCAGGCCCTGATTGCCGAAGTCGGCCTGAAAGACACCAATGGCGACGGGTTCGTCGAGTGGACTGAAGGCCCGATGGCTGGTGAGACGGTTGTGCTTTCGCTGAACGCCAACGAAGACCAGCGCGAAGCCGTCAACATCGCCGAAGCCCTGGTGAACCAGTGGGGCGCGGCTGGCCTGAAGATCAATTACCGCACCATCACCAGCGCTGCCTGGACCGACGTTTCGACCGCCGGCACCTGGGATATGCACATTGACCGCACCGGTCAGGCTTTCGCTCTGCCCTTCACCCGTGTGACCGACCTGGCCCCGATGACCAAGACCGCCCCGGTCTGGCACCGCGAAGGCGACACTGCCCGCATGCTGCAGCCCTTCGAGGAGCGCATGGTTGAGATCATGACCGAGTACCGCGACACCTATGACTCTGCCAAACGCAAAGAATTGATGTCCGAGTACAACAAACTCTTCACCGAGAACGTCTACGCGGTGGGTGTGATTGTTGGTCGCTATGGTCTTGGCCTCGCCAAACGCACCATGAACGTCCCCAGTGGCGCGCCTGCCTTCATGTACACCTGGGTGGAAGACGCCATCATGCTCGATACGCTCTGGGCTCCTGTTGACCAACAGACCCCCCAGAACCGTCCCGAGACTGTTCCGACCTACGCCCCGTAATCCGTAAGGATTAAGTTTTAGGGGGGACGAGGGGCAACCCTCGTCCCCCTGACCGGCATCTGTTTTTATTGGGAGGCGGCATGCTCAATTACATTCTACGGCGTCTCTTCATCGCAATTTTCTTGCTGATTGGGGTCGGGATTGTTTCTTTTGTTGTGATCCAATTGCCACCGGGTGACTTTGCCAGCACCTACAAACAATATCTGATCAATCAGGCCGGCATGACCGAAGATCAGGCCGACAAGGCGGCCCAGCTGGTGCGCGAGCGCTATGATCTGGACAAGCCCGTGCCGGTGCAGTTCTTCCTGTGGATCAAGGGTATGGTGACGGAAGGCAAATTTGGCTATTCCTTCGCCTACCGCCGTGACGTGGGCGAGATCATCGCTGAACGCCTGCCCAAGACTTTGCTGCTCGCGCTGCTGGCTCATTCCATTTCCACATTGTTTGGCGTGGGGTTGGGCATTTTTGTGGCCCCACGAAAATATAGTTTTTGGGATAACGTCTCGTCCATTTTTGCGTTTGTGTTCACCTCCGTGCCACGTTTTTCGATCGCCCTGGTCATCTTGTATATTCTCGTATTCACGTTTGACCAACCCAGCATCGTTTCGTTTTTCTCACCGGAGTATGTGATTGCCCCATGGACCTGGGGGCGCGTGGTGGATATGTTCAAGCATATCTGGCCGGTGCTGGTGATCGCCGGGTTGGGTGGTGTGGCGCGTAATATGCGTGTGATGCGCGGCAACCTGCTGGACGTGCTCGGCGCTCAATATGTGAGCACGGCGCGCGCCAAGGGTTTGCGCGAAAGCGTGGTGATGAACAAACACGCCGTCCCCAATGCGCTGCACCCGATTGTGGCGTACCAGGGAACGGTGCTGCCCTACATGATGCAGGGCGAAATGGAAGCCGCCATTGTGCTCAACCTGCCCACCATGGGCCCGTTGTTCTACAGCTCATTGGTGACGCAGGATATCTACATCTCCGGCTGCTTCCTGTTGATGTACGGCGTGTTGATCGTGCTGGGTAACCTGCTGGCGGATATCTTCCTGGCCGTGCTCGACCCGCGCATTCGCTACAGCTAGCTTATCGAGGAGGAAAGATTTTATGAGTCAGAACAATAACGCCCCGGTAAGCCCGATGGAAGTCGGCGAGCACAATGAAAGCTACAATGAGCTGGTGTGGCGGCGTTTTCGCCGCAGCACGCCCGCCATTGTGGGTGGGTTGATGGTGCTGGCGTTGACCATTATGGCGATTTTCGCCGATTTCTTCTCGCCAACCCCCAATAACAAAATCAACCTGGAACAGGCTTTCATTCCGCCGCAGACCATCCATTTCATCGACAAAGACGGCAAGTTCCATCTGCAGCCGTTTGTGTATAACTATGTCAATACCATGGATCCGACCACCTTCCAGATCACCTGGACGGAGGATCAGGAAACCATGTACCCGCTGCGCTTCTTCCAGAAGGGTTGGGAATATAAAATACTGGGTTTCATCCCGGCCAATATTCACCTGTTCACGGTGGATGAAGGCGCGACGGTTTACCTGCTGGGCACCGACAAGATGGGCCGCGACCTGTGGGGCAAGGCCTGTGAAGCCGGGCGCATTTCGCTCAGCATGAGCCTGTTCGGCACCATCATCTCCATCGCGTTGGGCTCGGTGCTGGGCGTCACCTCCGGGTATTACGGCGGCGGCATCGACAACGCCATGCAGCGCTTTACCGAGTTCGTCAATGCCTTCCCGCAGCTCCCGCTGTGGATGACCCTGGCTGCGCTGATCCCCAAGACGATGGACTCGTTCTCGGTGTTTGTGGTCATGTCGATCATCTTTGCCATGCTCTCGTGGACCACCCTGGCGCGCGAAGTGCGCGGTAAGGTGCTGTCGATGCGTGAGACCGACTTTGTGCTGGCGGCCAAAGAGATGGGCGCATCCGACGCGCGCATCATCTTCCGCCACCTGTACCCGAACACGCTCAGTCATGTCATCGTCATCCTCACCCTCACCATCCCGCAGGTCATTCTGGCTGAAGCCTTCCTGAGCTTTTTGGGCATTGGCATTCAGGAGCCGCTGATTAGTTGGGGCCTGATGATGCGCAATGCGCAGGATATTCAAATCCTTGGCCAGACGCAATGGATTTTCTCGCCGGTGCTCTTCATCGTTGTTGCGGTGCTGGGTTTCAACTTCCTGGGTGATGGCCTGCGCGACGCGGCCGATCCGTACGCGACCTTCTAACGGGGAGCCTTCATGCGAAAAAACGTTATTGGTTCAATCGTCCTGGTGGTGGTGGCTTTTGTGAGCGCTTTTGTGCTGGTGGGGCGCGGCATTGCCATGTTCGCGCCGCCGCCCGATCCGATCTCGCCGGTGGTGAGCGGAAAGGTGTCCGGCCCGGATGGATTGATGGCGGGCGCCGTGGTGCAGGTGCGCGGCACGCCCATCACCGCGGTGACCAATGAAAAGGGCCAGTTCTCCATTTCAGGCTTGACCGGTAACCAGCCCATCATCCTGACCGCCTGGTCGCCGGGTTATTACATCGGCTCGTTCCAGGTGGAGCCGGGCGGGCTGGTGTGGGCCACCGGCAAAGGCGCTTTCATCAAAATGAAGCCGCACTACCAGACCGACAACTTCAAGTACGACTGGTTTGATTTTGAAGGTGTGCAGGGTTCGGCGTCCTGTGGGTTGTGTCACCGCGAGTATCCCGAGTGGCAGGCCGATGCGCATTCGCAGTCGGCTGTCAACCCGCGTTTCATTGCCATTTATCGCGGCAGCGACGTGGCGGGCAACGAAGGCACGCTGACCAGCTACAACACGGATGGCACCATCCGCGAGAAGGAAGCCGGTCAGTCCGATTTCGGTCCCGGTTACCGCCTGGATAACCCGCAGCGCGCGGGCAACTGCGCCACCTGCCACACCCCCATGGCTGCCAAGATCCCCAACCAGAACAACTGCGGCTGGTCGGGCTGCCACACCGATTTGACCTCGGAACATGCGCGCGGGAGCATCGACTACGGCGTACTGCCGGTTTCGCTCAGCGGCGATGCCGCCGAGGGCATCTCGTGCGACTTCTGCCACAAGATTGGCGAGGTGCACCTGGACGCGGAGACGGGACTGCCCCGGGCGGATATGCCGGGCATTCTGTCCTACCGCCTGTATCGCCCGACCGAGGGCAACCAGGTCTTCTTTGGCACGTTGATTGATATGCCCCGCCGCGATACCTACCTGCCGCTGCTGGAGCGCAGCGAGTACTGCGCGCCCTGCCATTACGGCGTGTTTGGCGGCGTGGTGGGCCACGGCACGGTCACGGGCGGCACGCTGATCTATAACTCCTACGGCGAGTGGCTGGAGAGCCCCTACGCGGACGAGGAAACCGGCCAAACCTGCCAGGACTGCCACATGCCGCATGTGGAGGAGAAATTCACCGTCTTTGCCGAGCGCGGCGGTATCACCCGCGATTACTTTGACTTTCACAATCACACCATGCCGGGCGCGGCGGACAGCAACCTGCTGCAAAACAGTGTCAGCCTGACGGCGGAACCGGTGCGCAGCGGCGGTGAGCTGAGCGTGAGCGTGACGGTGACCAACGATCAAACCGGTCACCATGTGCCCACCGATGCGCCGATGCGCCAGATGATCCTGGTGGTGCAGGCGTTGGATGAAAACGGGAAAGCCTTGAAGACCCTGTCGGGGCCGTTGAATCCGGAGTGGGCGGGTAATTTTGCCGGCATGCCGGGCAAAACCTTTATGAAGGTGCTGCGTGACGAAATGACCGGCGAAATGCCGACCGCGGCGTACTGGCGTCCGGTGACGATCGCGGAAGATACACGCCTGGCGGCGCTGGCGTCCGATACCACCCGCTACGTGTTTGACCTGCCTGCCGGGCAGGCGGCCCAGGTGAAAGTGAGCCTGGTTTTCCGGCGCAATTATCAGACGTTGATGGAGCAAAAAGGCTTCACCGACGCGGATATCCTGATGGAAGAAGTCCTCTTGCAGGTCGGGAAGTGAAGGCTATGACCGAAAACGGCAACCAAAATATCCTTGAAGTAAAAGATCTGAAGCTGTATTTCCCCATTTACCGCGGCTTGATCCAGCGCGTGTCGGGGCATGTCAA
>JACRAG010000300.1 GCA_016213455.1 Anaerolineae bacterium
GGTGCGGGACCTGGCGATTGCGGTGCGTGCCGCCGACCCGGCCAGGCTCGTGACGGCCTCCGGTGGCGGCAGCACGGGCGAAGGAGCGGCGGCATCGTGGACCGAGCTGTACGCGACGGCGAATCTGGACTTCGCCACGCCGCACTTCAAGATTAACGCTATCCAGCGCCAACAAGTCAACAAACTCCACCCGACCCTGGAGGCGACGAATGGCAAACTCTTTAAATGTGCGAAAACGCTCGCGCGGGACGCGGTAGCGCACGGTCACGTTTTCGATCTTGACCGCGAGTTCGCGCCCATTGAGATTTTCTGGTGTCATAAGCGAAGCAGAGGATTCAGGTACGGTAGGCGAATTCATCCGATTTTTCCGAGAAAAACAACCAGCCAAGCAATAACGTTCCGAATGCAAAGGCAAAGGAGATTAACCATTCCCAAACAGAAGGAAGGGTACCATAAAAAACAAGCGCACGGAACAATTCGATCAAATGGAGCATGGGGTTGAATTGCAACCAGTTGCGCAAACCGGCAGGCAAAATATCCGAGGTGTAAATGATCGGAGTGACGTAGAACCAGGCCGAAAGGATAATCTGGTACATTTCAACGACGTCGGCAAAATAGATGCCGATGGTCGAGATCAACAACCCGACCCCCAAACTAAACATCGCCAGAAGGAGCATGGCCACCGGCGCCAGAAGGAGCGTGGGATGGAGCGGAATGCGAATGACCAGGGTTACAACAATCAGCGGGACCATTGACAACAGCAGATTGATCAGGCCTGTCCCAATTGCAGAGACAGCAAAAACCGATCTGGGTATGTAAATTCGTTGAAAGAGATCACCCCCCCAAACAAGGGCGTTAATGGCAACAGAACTACTTTGCGAAAAGAATGTCCAGGCTATTAACGCACTTAGAACGTAGGCGGGATAACCCTCCATGGTAACCCGAAAGACCTGTGAAAACACAACCGACAGGATAATCATCATCCCTAGAGGGTTAAGCATGGTCCAGGCAACACCCAGGACAGAGCGCTTATAACGAGCGGTCACATCACGTTGGACCAGAAAACGCACCAAGTCACGATGGCGCCACACTTCGCGCAATTCTACAAGGGGTAAAAATTTCCGCTTTGCGCTGTCGTAAACTTCAACAGGTTGAACACGAGGCATTGTGGGTTGCATAACGAATTGAATTATAGCATAGGTTAGCCATCTCGTTTTCGTACTTTATTCGCTCGTTCATCGCCTTGCATGACACGCCAATGTTAAATCACCCCCGCGCATATTGACAACCCCACAATCCGGACTATAATTTCTTTTAATAAAAGACCAACCGTCGGTTTATTAATAAGGAACTGTATGCCCCGTGTCATAAAACCGGAAGAATACCTCCAAAAACGCGGCGAGATCCTGGATGTGGCCCAGCGCTTGATCTACACCAAGGGCTACGAGCTGATGTCGATCCAGGACATTCTGGACGCGTTGGGCATCTCCAAAGGCGCTTTCTACCATTACTTCGCCTCCAAACAGGATTTGCTCGAAGCGATGATCGAGCGCATGATGCACGAGATGGAAAAATTCCTGGATCCCATCGTCCAGGATGCCGGTCTGACCGCGTTGGAAAAACTGGAACGTTTCTTCGGTTCGGTCGCCAGCTGGAAGTCGGCGCGCAAGGCCATGTTGACCCAACTGCTGCGGGTCTGGTACACCGACAACAACGCCATCGTCCGCCAGAAGGTGGTCGTGGCGGGCGGGCAGTGGATGGCCCCCTACCTGCTGCAGATCTTCCGGCAGGGCATTCAAGAAGGAATGATGGACCCCAGCCTGGGTCAGAACGAAGAAGCGACCCGGGTGGTGATCAGTCTGATGATGAGCATGGGCGAGGGCATTGCGCTGGCGATCCTGGCGCTTAAACCCGACGCCAGCGAAACCGAACGGCAGGCCTGTTTGACGCACATCGAAAACCTCGTTTTGGCTTACCGCGGCGCGATTGAACGCATCATGGCGGTCCCGCCTGGCTCGATTTCGCTCTTCAATCTCGACATACTACAGGATTGGGTGCTGGAACCCGATGTCCCCAGCCCTGACAGCCAGCCCCAGCCTGGATAACCGGTGTAACGGTAGAAAGGATTGTGTTTTATGAGCTTATATCTTCGCCTCGCCTGGCGGAACGTCTGGCGGCACCGCCGCCGCACGCTGATCGTCGTTCTGGCGATCGGTCTGGGGTTGTTGATGATGATGCTCTACGACGGTATTGTCGCCGGCTTTGAACAGGCCATTTACGGCAACGCCGTGCAGGTGTTGGGCGGCAACATCCAGATCCACGCCGAAGGGTACGGCGCCAAAACCGGACAGTCACCCCTGCTGCCGCTGAACAATGACCAGCAGATCGTAGATGCTGCCATGCAGCAGCCGCAGGTGCTGCTGGCTTCGCGCCGCATCAAAACCAGCGGCATGGCGACATCCCGCGAGGGTGCGTTTGGCGTCAACATTGTCGGCATCCAACCTGACCTGGAACAGTCCATCTCGTTGGAAGCCCAGAAGGTTGTCGCTGGACGCTACCTGACCCCCACTGACCTGGACCAGATCTTCATCGGTAAAGGCCTGGCAGACACAATGGATGTAACCGTCGGCGACCGCATCACCCTGGTCGGACGCGACGTGCACAAGCAAATGCGCAAACGCACCATGACGGTCGCCGGGATCTATGACATCAACATGCCGGAGATCGAGAAGCGCAACATCTACATCTCGCTGGCTGAAGCGCAGGACCTGTACGGGCTGAGCGGGCAATCCACCGAGGTCGCCATCACATTGCACAAGATCGGCGAAGAGGATGCTGTGATTCAGGCGCTCAATCCGGTTCTTGCCGGCGGCGAAGTCCAGACCTGGGCGACCAGCTTCCCGGAAATGCTCCAGGCGCTCAAGACCAAGGGCGCGGTCATGGATATCTTCAGCGTCATCATCCTGTTCATCGCCGGCATCGGCATCCTGAACATGCTCTTGATGGCTATTTTTGAGCGCACCCGCGAGATCGGCGTACTGGCTGCCCTGGGGATGAAACCGCGCCAGATCTCCATCCTGTTCCTGCTGGAAGGCGCCATGATGGGCCTGGTAGGGCTGGGTGTGGGCATCGGCCTGGGCCTGCTCGTCAACGGGCTACTCGGACAGGTGGGCATGGATTACAGCGCCTTCACCGGCGTGACCGAGTACACCGCGCTGATTAACACCAACATCTATCCCTCCCTGGGCCTCGAGAAAATCGTCCAGCGGGGGCTGACCGTGCTTGCCATCGCCTTGGTGTGTTCGTTCATCCCTGCCCGCGAAGCGGCGCAGACCGAACCGGCGCATGCACTGCATTACGTGTGAGGTATAAGATGATTCAACTGATCAAAATGGCATTCCGCGATCTTGGGCGCAACCGCCGGCGCACCTTCTTCTCCGCGCTGGCGCTCGGGCTCGGGTTGGCGCTGCTCCTGCTGATCGCCGCTGTCATTCAGGGCGAGCTGCGCACCTCGATGGATCTGACCATCAAACTGCAAACCGGGCACCTGCAGGTTCGCGCCAAAACATACGAAGCGGATAAAAGCAGCCTGGCCTGGGAAGACCTGGTCGCTGAACCCGAAGCGGCGGCAGCCCAAATCGCGGCCCTTGCCCCGGTCAAAGCCGCCACTCCGCGCCTTTTTGCCAGCGGCATTGTCGCCGTCGGCGATGAAACCGCGGGCGTCAGCATCATCGGCATCGACCCCGCCTCCGAGGCTAACGCGCCCTACCGCGATGGCATGGTCAGCGGTGAATTCCTTGCCGCGGACGACCGCCAGGGCGTGTTGATCGGGCGCAGCCTGGCTGAGCTGCTCAATTTGAAAGCCGGCGACCAGATCGTCCTGTTGGTCAACACCGCCAACGGCGACGTGGACGAGCAGCCCTTCACCATTCGCGGCACCTTCGCCACCGGATCGCCGTTCTACGACCAGACCACGCTCTTCATGCCGTTGACCAAGGCGCAGACCATCACCCGCACCGAGGGTTACGCCAGCACCATCTTCGTGCTGCTCAACGACCGCGACCAGACCGAAGCCGTCACCTCGGCTTTGAAATCCAGCCAGTATGAGGTCGTCACCTGGCAGGAAATGAACCAACTGCTCACCCAGATCAACCAGATGTCGTCCGGTTTCATGGTCGTGATCTACCTGATCGTGCTGGGCATCACCGCCACCGTCATCGTCAACACCCTGGTGATGGCCGTCTTCGAGCGCACGCGTGAAATCGGCATCCTGTCAGCGATGGGAATGCGCGGCAACCGCATCATGGCCATGTTCTTCACCGAATCCACCCTGCTGGCAGTGGGCGGCATTCTCATCGGCCTGGTTTTGGGCGGCATCATGGTCGCCTACGCCACCTATGTCGGCTTTTATGTCGGCAACTTTGGCATCGAGGGCATGTTGATCGGCGAACGCATCTACGCATACCTGACCCTCACGGATGCCGTGACCTTGATCATCACCGCGTTTATTGTCAGCCTGCTGGCGGCGCTTTACCCGGCCCTGCTGGCTGCGCGGATGGAGCCTGTCGCTGCCCTGCACAGCGGCGACTGAAGCCCCCTTTTATCTGATTTATTCTTTTCAGGAGTCATTCCATGGAAGTCGCAAAGATTGAAAATGTCAGCCGCACCTACAAAATTGGCCAGTTGGAAACGCGCGCCCTGCGTGGCGTGGACCTGACCATCCAGAGTGGCGAGTTCACTGCCCTGGTCGGCCCGTCCGGCTCGGGCAAAACCACCCTGCTGCAGCTCATCGGCTGCCTGGACCAACCCACCAGCGGCAAGGTCTTTGTCAACGGCAAGGATGTCAGCACGCTCAACCGCAACCAGCGCGCCGATATGCGCCGCGGGACGATCGGCTTTATATTCCAGTTCTTCGCTCTCATCCCCACCCTCACGGCGTATGAAAACATTGAAATGCCGCTGCTGCTCAACGGCAAGACCCCGGCAGAACGCCGCCAGCGGGTCAACCAGATGCTGGAAGCGGTTGACCTGGTGGACCACAGCCATCACCGCCCGGACCAACTTTCCGGCGGACAACAGCAGCGCGTGGCAATTGCCCGCGCCCTGGTCACCCAGCCGGCTTTGATCCTGGCGGACGAGCCGACCGCCAACCTGGACACTCCCAACGGCAAACTGGTCATGGAAACTATGGTGCGCCTCAACCAGGATACCGGTGTAACCTTCGTCTTCGCCACCCACGACCCGCGCGTGATCCAATACGCCCGGCGGGTGGTGACCCTGCGCGACGGCGTCATTGTGTCAGACGGCGCCGGTGAAGCGCCCGGCATGGAATTAATGGCAGCGGAACCCAAAGGCGTGGCCTGATCCGCAGTGGAGAATTTAATGAAAATCAAAGCAGTCTGGATCATCCTAATCGCCATCTCTCTGGCAGGCTGCGGCATGCTCAACCAAACCCCCGAAGCGCTGCCCACCGTGGTGCTGGACGCTGCCTCCGCCCCAGCCGGCACCCAGGCGCCCGCGCCGGTGGTTTCTGGCGCAGAAGTGACCGCCTCCGGCGCCGTTTACCCGGCCCGCCAGGTGCAGGTCGCCGCTGCCCAGGGTGGAAACGTGGCGGAAGTTCTTGTCACCCAGGGCCAGCAGGTCACTGCCGGCACAATTCTGGTGCGCCTGTCCGGATCGGAGCGCCTGAGCGCGGCGGTCGAAGCCGCCCGAACTGAACTGCTGGTTGCTCAACAGGACCTGCAAAAGCTGAAGGACAACGCCGGTCAGGCCCGCGCCGCGGCCCTGCTACGCCTGGCAAACGCCAACAAGGCGCTGAATGACGCCACAAAAGAGCGCGCCTCCAGCCAGTACCGCGTCGGTTCGGACGCCTCGATTGACGCTGCCCGCGCCAATGTGATTGTCGCCAAAGACACCCTCGACCGCGCGCAGGAAGCCTACGACGCCGTGGCGAGTCAGGGTGACGACAGCCTGGTGAAGGCCGGAGCGCTCAGCGCGCTTTCGTCTGCGCAGAAAGCCTATAACCGCGCGGTAGCCAACCTGAACTACCTGCTGGAAAAGCCCAACCCACTCGATGTGGACCTGGCCGAAGCCCGTTTTCAGGCGGCTCAGGCCGAGGTGGATGCGGCTCAACGCGAACTGGAAAAATGGCAGAGCGGCCCCGACCCGGCTGCGCTGGCCCTGGCGGAACAACGCGTCACCTTCACCCAAGCGCAGCTCGCCGCCAGCCAGGCTGCCCTGCGCGACATGGAGATCACGGCGCCCTACGACGCCACCGTGGTCGAATTGACGGTGGACCCCGGTGCATGGGTCACCCCCGGGCAGCCGCTGCTGGCGCTGGCCGACCTGGCCCACCTGCAGGTACGCACCAGCGACCTGAGCGAGCGCGATGTGTCCTCCGTACAGGTCGGTCAGCCGGCGCTGGTGACCGTCAAGGCCCTGGGGCTGGAACTGAACGGACAGGTCAGCGAAATCTCGCTGCTGGCTGAAAGTCTGGGCGGCGACGTGGTTTACACCACCGTCATCGACCTGCTGGACGCCGCTCCTCCGGAATTGCGCGCGGGCATGAGCGTGGACGTGCGCTTCCAACCGGGACCTTGAGCCACGCGCCGGTCCGATCTGATAATAAAAGCTCCTCGGTTTGAACTGAACCCGGGGAAATAGACAAAAAAAGAAAGCACCTCATGCGAGAATAGAAGCAGGAGGTGCTTTTCGTATGCCAGGAACCAAAGGGATGACACATTACTCGGTGGCGACCAAACTGGAAGCAGTGCGGTTGCAC
>JACRAG010000282.1 GCA_016213455.1 Anaerolineae bacterium
AGCCCGTCCAATATCTCCTGGGCGTTGCTGGCTCCACTGTTTCTTTTGTTGATCAGCAATGCCAACGGTCCGCTTGAACTGCTGCACGCGTCAGGCGCTTTCTGGCAGCGCGGCGCAGATGGGGCGCAAACTTCTTCCTTCTGGACCTGGCTGGACATTCAAGAGTTGAATAACCCGCCCGCAGAACCATACCGACTTGAGCCCAATCGTCCGGGTGGAATCTGGTGGTGGCGTTCATCGCGTGTCCTGACGGATTACGATATGAACGGCGCGCCGCGCGAAGTCATCGACGAATTCCCGGCGTTCTCATTTGTGCTGGGCGACTTGCACCCGCATGTGCTGTCGATCCCCTTCAACCTGCTTGCGGTTGGACTGGCGCTTAATCTTTTCTTGCACGTGAGAGCGCAAAAACAAAGAACCCATTGGGTTTCCGGGTGGGTCAGTCAATTTTCCTTCTGGCTGGCTGCGCTTGCGTTGGGCGGACTGGCTTTTCTGAATACCTGGGACTTCCCAATCTATTTTGGCCTGTATCTGGGCGCTTTTGGCCTGGCGCGCTTGCGCTGCCTGGGGTGGCGTATGCAAGTGGTGTGGGAAATGCTGCGCCTGGGGATTCTCCTGGGACTTGCCGGCATCCTCTTGTACGTTCCATTTTATGCCGGATTTTCCTCCCAGGCAGGTGGACTGCTGCCCAGCCTGGCTTTCTTCACCCGTGGGATCCATTTCTGGATCATGTTCCTGCCGCTGCTTCTGCCCATCCTCCTATGGTTGATCGGCGGGGATGTCTTCACCAACCGGCGCAGCCGGTTTTGGCGCGGACTGGGTATTGCTGCCGGGCTTATGGCTGGCTTGACGGCGCTTTCTTATCTCTTCGGCTGGATGATGTACCTTCGTCCGGACAGCGCGGCGGTCATCTATAACATCCAGGGTGGTGTAGAAAGCGGGATGGCCTTGCTGGGTTCGCTGGCGAAGCGAATGGCGCAGCCTGGTATGTGGATGACGATGATGGGACTCCTGGCGCTGGTGTTCGCCTGGGTGCTGCGCGAGCCGGGCGCTGATGCAGACCATGAGGATTTCTCTATCGAAGAAGGCGGGCTGTCTGCCGGTCTGGCTCAACCGCAGGAGAAAGAAGACGCCGTTCCAGTGAACGGATTCATCCTGCTGTTGGTCATGGGCGGCGCGGCTCTGGTGTTGGTGCCGGAATTTTTCTACCTGCGTGATCAATTCGGCTGGCGCATGAACACCATCTTCAAGTTCTACTATCAGGCATGGATCCTGTGGGGATTGGCTGCCGGATTCGCTTCAGTGTGGCTGTGGCAGGATTGGCGATCCCGGTTTGCTGTACCCGTGCGCATTGTATGGGCCCCGCTGATCGCGGTGTGCCTGGTCTACCTTACCTATGGGGTCTTGGACCGGACGAACAAATTCAATCCAGAAACCTGGTCTTTCAACAGCGCCAACCTGGTTCAACGCTATCAACCCGATGATTACGACGCGATACAATGGATAAAATCTGCGCCGGGGGGTGGAGCGGTGGCGGAAGCGGTGGGCGGCAGTTATTCCGAGTTTGCACGGGTTGCCACCTTCAGCGGCAAACCGAATGTGATCGGTTGGCCTGGGCACATCAGTCAATGGCGCGGCGGTATGGCAGAAGCCGGCAGCCGTGAACAGGATCTGGAGACCCTGTATACGACGCGAGATTGGAGTGTCGCGCAGGAAATCATCGCCCGCTACCAGATCCGATATGTTTATGTGGGCATCCTGGAACGCACCAAATATAACCTTCGGGAAGAAAAATTCCTGGGGAATATGCGCGTGGTATATCAGAACAACTCAGTTACAATTTACGAAGCGCCTGTCTCGCTTTATACTACACGATGAGATTTGACCCATGCGACTAAACAAGATCACCTTTGAAATTGTCCTCTTCGTCCTGGCCGGGTTGGCTGCCCTGGCTATCCGTTTTCTATTCCTGGGCTCGATTCCGCTCAACGACAATGAGGCCAACCTGGCATTGCAGGCTCTGGCACTTTCCAAAGGTGAATCCGTCATCCTTTCCGGGCATCCAGCTTATCTTGTGTTGACCTCGTTCTTCATGAGCATGTTTGGTGCAACCGAGTTCACAGCACGAGTTTGGCCGGCGCTGGCGGGCGTGGTGATGGTTGGCGCCGCCTGGTTCCTGCGGGACGCACTGGGTCGCAATAATGCCTTAGTCCTTGCATTTGCGCTGGCACTCGACCCGATCCTGGTGGCTTCCTCGCGCAATGCGGGCAGCGCTGCCCTGGCGATTGTATTTGTCGCCGGCGGATTTGTGTTCGCCCTGCTTTCCCGTTCACTGGTGACAGGCATCTTTTTGGGATTAGCGCTGCTCAGCGGGCCGCAAATTTGGCCGGGCGCGGTTGGCTTGTTCCTGATGGGCCTGGTATTGCGCAAATCGATGGGGGAGGATGAGGCTCGACCGCAAATTAATTGGCGCACTTTGTTGATCGCGGCAGGAATGACCCTGGCGCTGGGGAGCACGTTTTTCTTCCTGTATCCCGGCGGATTTACAGGCATCGGTGGTGGATTGGCGGACTATCTGAGCGGTTGGGGAAAACCCTCCGGCGTGCCGCCCACGCGTCTCCTGGCTGTGTTGATCTACTATGAACTGCCGCTGGTGGTCCTTGCCATCATCAATTTGATCCGTGGTTTGCGCGCTGGCGACCGGATGGCGCAGGCTATGGGGGTGTGGTGGGCGGCTGCGCTTTTGTTGGCGCTGATCTATCCCGGACGGGACGTGTATTCCCTGGTCTGGTCCGCATTGCCCATGCTGCTTCTGGCGGTTCGGCAAATCGTCGATCTAAAATTCTCATCCAAGGATGGACAGCTGGTTGTGATTGGGCAGGCTGCCCTGACCATTGTGCTGCTGTTCTTCATGGTGTACCGGTTGATTAATTTACCTTTGGGGGTGGAAGGTACGCCGGTTCCGGCGGATATTCTGCTTTCCATTGGCATCGGCATGGTTCTGCTTGTGGCGGTCACGGTAGCCATTGGCTACGGGTGGACATGGGCGGGGGCGGCGCGCGGGTTGATCCTGGGGTCCCTATTTTGGGCCGGGGTGCTGTGGATTTC
>JACRAG010000287.1 GCA_016213455.1 Anaerolineae bacterium
AGTTTTGCTGTCATGTTATCTCCTAGTCGATGCATGTGGCGCAAAATCAACGAGCCGCCCGGCTACAACCGGTGGACCTCGTACACGATCTTTTCCAGGTCTTCCTGGGTGAGCTGTGGGTGCACCGGCAGCGAGATGACCTCTTTAACCGCCTGCTCCGTCACCGGCAGCGACACGTTTCCAAAGCCCAGCTCGATCAGCGGGGTCTGGCGATATGCCGGCACAGGGTAGAAGATGCCCGTGCCCACCCCGTTGTCATTGAGCTGCTTGACCGCCGCGTCGCGGTCGCGCCCGCCGTCCACCCGCACCGTGTACTGGTGCCAGACATGCTCATAACCTGATTTAACCTTTGGCGTGACCACGCTGGTGATGTGCGCGTTCAGGTAAGCCGCGTTGGCGCGCCGTTTGGCGGTGAAATCCGCCAGGCGATCCATCTGCGCCAGCCCGATGGCGGCGTGCAGGTCGCTGAGGCGGAAGTTGTAGCCCAGCATGTCGTGATAATAGCGCCGCTCCATGCCATGGTTGCGGATCATGCGGCACTTGCGCGCCAGCGCCGGATCGGAGGTGGTGATCATGCCGCCCTCGCCGGACATGACGTTCTTGGTCGCGTACAGGCTGAAGCAGCCCGTGCCGAAGCTGCCGGTCGGCTTGCCCTTGAATGCCGCGCCCACCGCCTGCGCCGAGTCCTCGATCAGCGCCAGGTCGTGGTAACCCGCGATGCCGGTCAGCACGTCCATGTCGCAGGGATAGCCGTACAGGTGCACCGGCATGATCGCGCGGGTGCGCGGCGTGATGGCGTCCTCCACCTGGCTGACATCCAGGTTGAAGGTTTCCGCGTCAATATCCACAAAGACCGGGCGCGCGCCGGTGTAGAGGATGCTGCTGATAGAAGCCATGAAGGTGAAGGGCGTGGTGATCACCTCGTCACCGGGGCCAATGCCATGCGCCAGCAGCGCGATGTGCAGCGCGGTGGTGCCGTTGGAGGTGGCGATGGCATGCGGTACGCCGCACACCGCGGCGAACTTCTCCTCCAACTGCGCCGTGCGCGGACCCTGCACTAGCATGCCCGAGTCCAGCACTTCCATGACAGCCTTTTTTTCTTCCTCACCGATGAAAGGTTTCGAGATGGGAATCATAGCGTTCCTTTCTGCGCAATGCAGGGGTCAGGGTTTGACCTGGCGATAAACGTCCAGGGGAATGTCAGTTGTCGCGCCGCAAGCCGGGCAAAGCATCTCGGCTGCCACAGCAGATTCGCGCGCGAAGTTCAGCTTTTCGCCGCATGCGCAGACAAAACCGCGCAGTCGCGCCGGGTTGCCGAACACCAGTCCGTGGTCGGGCACATCGCGGGTGATCACGCTGCCCGAGCCGACCATGGCCCAGCGCCCGATGCGCACGCCGCAGCGAATGGTGGAATTGGCCCCCAGCGAAGCCCCCGCGGCAATCAGCGTCTCCGACACGGTCCAATCGTCCGCGCCTTTCAGCGACATATCCGGGTTGACCGCGCGCGGGCGCAAATCATTGGTGAAACACACATGCGGACCGATGAACACGCCATCCTCCACGGTCACGCCGTGGTACACCGAGACATAATTCTGGATTTTGACGTTGTTCCCGATGCGCACGCCGGCGTCCACATACACGCCCTTGCCCAGGATACAGTTTTCGCCCAGCGTCACGTCGGGGCGCACCTGGCAGTGATGCCAGACGCTGGAACCCTCGCCAATGCGGGCAGAGTCAGCCACTTCGGCTGTTGGATGAATTCGAACGGGCATAGCACACTCCCCAAAGAAAGCAGACCCTCACGGGTTTCAATGTGAGACCATTGGAGCATGATCGCACAATCGGATAGACCGGGTCTCAAGTACGATAACGTTGCGGTTGGGGAAGAATTATTCCTGCGCGCGGGCGCGGCGCAGGGTGGTCCAGAACAACGCGCCGGGCAGGCTGGCAGCCATAAACAGCACGCGCATCAAAATCGCCAGGGCCAACCCGGCCTGCAAAGACGCGCCCGCAAAGGTCGAGTACAGGTAGGCGATGGAGACTTCCTGCAAGCCAAAGCCGTTGATGGAGATGGGCGCCAGGGAAACAAAGTAGCTGAAGCTCCACAACCCGCCGACCAGCCACAGCGGCGCGCTGAAACCCAGCCCGGACAGCAAGGTGGACACCGTCAAAAAGGTGAGCAGCATGTGCGCCAGCGTGCAAAGGAAAGCCAGGACCAACCCGCGCGGGTGGCGCAGCCAATAAATCGAGCTGGCGATGAGGCTGTTGGCGAATTTTTTAACTTTGCCCCACAAACCACCAGGGATCAAGCCGGCAGCCGCGGGCAGCACCGCCGCCTGAGCAGCCGCGACCGCGGTAATCCCGGCGGGAAGCATCAAAGCCATGCCCGCCATGCCCACCAGCCGGTCCACCACCAGCGATGCCGCGCTGACTCCGGCATCCAGGCGCAGCACCAGCGCGCCCGCCATGCGCACCAGGTCCCCGCCGACCGTGGAAGGCAGGAAGTTGGAGGCAAACAGACCCGTGAAGGTGATCTTGAAAGCATCGGTCAATCCGAGGGGCTGGTTTGCCGAGCGCAGCAGCGCATACCAGCGCAGGGTGACGCTGACCCGCGAAAGCAGCACCAACCCAAACGCCAGGATCAACGCCGGCAGGCGAATTTGCCGGAAGGCATCCAGCACTTCCTGCCAGCCCTGGCTGCCGATCAAGTAGACCAAAAATCCAGCCGAGAGCAGGCTGCCGGCTACGCGGGCCAGGTTTGCCCAATTGGGTTTGCCATCACCCACCGGCTTACCAGATTCGGAGTTCACTGCGGGCGCTTTCATTTGGGGAAGAAGAGCTGCACATTGGGCCGGTCCAGCGTAAGCGCGCTGCGGTAGTACTGGAAGAGCGGCGTGACCACATGCTCAGTCCAGGCGTTGTTTTCTTCGGCAAAAGCGTACTCCGCCGGGTCTTTGATCATCCAGTTCTGCTCGCCGGTGACGATCAGCGCAAAGCGGTGATTGCGCAGGTCGCGCTCGAAACGCTCCAGGTAGGGCGTATTGTTGGATATGGACATTTCGGAGAGCGTCAGCAGCTCATACTCGCTGGTGAAGCGCCGCCCCTCGACCAGGCCAAAGGTGACCAGCTGGCGCTGGGCGATAAAGAGCACTTCGCTGTCTGGCGGAAGCTGTGAAATCACCGTGCGCAGTTCGGTCAGGTCTTCCAACGCGCCAGCCGCATCGTACGGCAAAAAGACCGCCTGGCGGGGCATGCCGAACAAGACGGGGATCAGCGCCGCTGCTGCCACCACCGCAGCCGGGTTCCACACGCGCAGGCTGCGCCCCGGCTCGGGCTGGATGCGCCCAAAAACCAGCAGACAGGCCAGCATCAGCAAAAAGAACAAATAGGCGTCCATGTTGTGGATGTTGCTGCCACCGCCGATTTTGGTGGAGACGATCAGCCCGCCGGCAAAGAAGACCAGCAGGACGCCCGCCAACCCCAACCAGCGCAGCGGGTGCAGCGCAGCCAGGCTGCGCCGGACCGATCCGATCCAGATTGCCAGCAGCGGCGCGGTGACCATCAGGATCTCGGGCAGCACCCCGGTGGGATGAGTCGGGCTGGGCAGCAGGCGGTACCACAGCAGCGCCGACTGGAATGTGGATTGGAAATGGCTCGTATCCGGATTGCCCGACAGCGCCACATAGGTTTCCTGCGCGGCATACGCCAGCGCCAGGCCCATCACACCCCAAAGTGCCGGCTTGAGCAGGTAACGCGGCAGCTCTTTCCAGCGTTCCAGGGGCGTCTCGGCGATGTACAGCACAATCGCCAGCGCCGCCGGCACCGGGAACCAGTTGACCCGGCTGATGCCAGCCCACAACGAAGCCAATCCCACCGCCAGCGCGGTCTGCCAGGGCTTGCGGCGGTCATACCCCCACAACACTGGCAGCAAACACAACGCCAGGTGGTAATATACCGGGCCTTGCAGCAAAAACAGCGCCGCCCAGGCCGCACTGGTGACCAAAAGCAGCCGGTCGCGCACGCCTACCCGGCGCATCAACGCCAGGCCGGTCAGGCTGCTCATCAGCAGCCACAAAATCACCTGCCACAGGCGCAGCATCTGTAAAGAAGCGCCCGGCAGCCAATAGGGCAGGCTGAGCAGCAGGTAGCGGCTGGGATGCCAGGGTGAAAGCGGGATGGATTCGCCATAGATCGACTGGGCGAAGGGCAGCGAGGCATAGTAGAAGCGGCTGGCTTCCGACCAGGCCAGGCTGAAGGGATACACGGTCACCTCGGGCAGGTACGCCAGCGCCTTCAGGACAAAGCCGTACAGCACCAGAACGACCAACAAAGCCTTGCCCACCGGCATCGCCCCGCGCACCCGGCTGAGGAACAGCGCGCCCAGACCGGCTGCGATGAAAACCAGCCAGGCGTGCCCGGCGAAGGTTTGAATGAAGTAAGCGAAACGCCACAACACCACCGCGGCATACACCGCCAGCGGCCCGGCAGCCAGAATCCAGTTGAAGGGGCCAAGGCGGCGCAGCAGCGCGTCCAAACCGCGCGGCAGGCGCAGGCTTCGGGCTGGCCCCGGCAGCCATGACACGACCGCCAGCCCCAGCAGCAGCGCCTCCAACAGCAGCGCAGCGACAGTCAAAATCTGCCACTGCGGCACAGGCGCCACCCCCGGACGGCCCAGATAAGGCGCCGCGAGCGGCGCTTCGGTGATCAACGCGGCTGCGCCGCTCAGCGCGGTCAAGGTGAAGAACCAGCGCCAGGCGGTTGCGTCGGAAGGCATGACGCCGGGGAGACCGGCGGATTTATTCTTTAGACTCATCATTGGGGAAATTATCCACCCGCCGCACCGTGTAGGTGGGTTTGCCCTGCGACTCGTGGTAGGTGCGCGCCAGCAGTTCGGCAATCAGGCCCATCAGGATGGACTGGAAGCCCAGGATGGAGACCATGGTGCTGATTTGGAAGATCGGCGAGCCGAGCACGGAGATGTCGAAGAACACGCGCCGCACAAACAGCACCAGCATCGCCACCGCGGCGATGGCGATGAGCGCGATGCCCGTGCCGCCAAACAGGTAGATGGGTTTGTTGGCGTAGCTGTTGAGGAACTTGACCGTCACCAGATCCAGCAGCACCTTGACGGTGCGCTCCAGCCCATACTTGGCTTTGCCAAAACGACGCGGATGGTGGCGCACAGGCAGCTCAATGATGCGCGCACCGACCTGGTGAGCATAAGCCGGGATGAAGCGGTGCATCTCGCCGTAGAGCTTGAAGCCGGTGATTACCTCGCGGCGGTAGGCTTTGAGCGTGCAGCCGTAGTCGTGCAGGTACACACCCGTGGCCCAGGAGATGAGCCGGTTGGCAAGGCG
>JACRAG010000290.1 GCA_016213455.1 Anaerolineae bacterium
CAGCCGCGCCAGGGCGATGAGCGGAACCGTGTGGCCCACGTGCAGGCTGTCGCCGGTGGGGTCGAATCCGGTGTAAACGGTGACCTTTTCCTTCACCAGCAGTTCCGGCACGCCTTCCATGTAATCAAAAACCAGGCCGCGCCACTTCAGTTCGTCGAATGCATTGTTCGTCATAGGCTTCTCCTCCAATCAAACGGGGCTAGTATAACATTTCTGCGCAAGATTTAGAAACAAAAAAAGCAGCCGCCCGTTTGGGTGGCTGCTCGTCAGACCAGGTCTATCCGTGTCCTTCCAACCCCAAACTGGCTCTCAGGCGAGAACCTCGTAATAATAGGGGTAGGAAGCGCGGTTAATCAACATGCGATGATTATACACCCATTCGCCGGGTGTGAAGACGCCAATTCCCACTAAATTTTCTCGATCACCACGGCAGTGCCGTATGCCAGCACCTCGGTCACGCCGTCCATCACCTCGTTGGCGTCGTAACGCATGGCAATCAACGCGTTGGCGCCTTTTTCTTCGGCGTGTTTGATGAGCAGATCATAGGCCTCGCCGCGTGCGTGTTCGCACAGCTCGGTGTAGGTGGTGATGTTGCCGCCAAACAGGGTTTCGATGCCGCCGACAAAGTTGCCCACGATGCTGCGCGAGCGCACGGTGATGCCGCGCACCACGCCCAGGTAGCGCACAATGCGGTAGCCCGAAAATTCCATCGCAGTCGTCACGAAGTTGTGATCCATATTTTTGTTACTCCTTGTTTGTTAAATTGATTATAGGGCAGGCCGGCACGCCCGTTGGTCAAGGAAATATACAGATGGATCAGGGTGCGAGCGTGAGGGTGATGGTCGGAGTCACCGTGGGGCCGCCGGTGGTTGTGAGCGTGATGGTAGGCGTGGGTGTGGGCGACTCCAGCGGGGTGGGGGTGATGGTCGGGCTGGGCGTGAGGGTGGGCGGAATGGTCGGCGAGGGTGATACGGTCAGCTGATATTGCAAGGTGACGACCAGTTCGGTCAGCGGGCGCGGCTGGTTGGCGAAGGCGATCGCATCTGCCAGCAGGCGCTGGATGCCCTCGCGCCGCGGCAAAAAGACGGTCGCCGGGGGCTGCTCGGAGATCTGCCACAGGCTCATCTGCTGGTCTTGAAATTGGAAATAGGCCAGGCGGTTGGCGTCGCCCAGTTTAAGCGCCAGCTCCAGGTTGCCGAGCAGGTCCGCCAGGGTCAGGCTGCTGTCCACCCGGCGCGAAAAGAGCGTGTACAGGTCAGGCAGGCGCAGCAGGTTGCCGCTCTGCGTCATGCGGGTGAGTACCAGTGAAAGCAGTTCCTGCTGGCGTAGGCTGCGCGCGCCTTCGTCGGCGCCGATGCGCAGGCGGGCAAAGCACAGGGCCTGTTCGCCGGTCATGATCACATCCCCGGGGTAGAGGATGTCACCGCATTGTCCGGGCTGCGCTTCCAGCACGGGCACCACCAGCCCTTCCAGGTTATCCACCAGCAGGCTGAAATCGTCCAGGTTGGCGACCAGCCAATCATCCGGGCGGATGCCCAGGTTGTATTCGAGGGTGTCGAGGGTCATCGCGCTGCCGCCCACCGGATAAGCGCTGGAGAGGCGCTGCATGGTGTAGCCGGGCAGGTACACAAACAGGTCCGGCGGCAGGGAGATGAGGCTGGCTTTGGCCAGGCGAGGATGATAGAGCACCAACATCACCGCGTCAGCCCGCCCACGGAACGGTCCGGGGCGGTCCAGGCCGACCAGCAGGAGTGAACGCATGCCTTCGGGTAGGGCCAGTTGGCCGAAGGGCGGGGGCACCGGGGTGACGGCGGTCAGGCGCGGGGCCGGGTAGGTGCTCCACACCGGCAGGCTGCCGGGTGGAATGGGGGTGGGGGTGAGGCTGGGCGTCAGGCTGGGGGTGGACGTGGCAGACGGGGTGGCACTGGGTGTGGCTGTACGGTCCGGGGTTGGCGTGGCGCCGCCGGGCAAAAGCCCACAAGCGGCGATCAGCAGCACGGCGGCGAGGATGGGGAGGGCAGCCCAGGCGCGTTTGTTCATCTCAGCCCAGCCTTTGATCGCATTGCGAGCGGAATCCGCAGCGTGCGCAGCGGGCGGGCTCATCGTGAGAGCGGGCTTGCTCGCCGCGCCTTTGCTGGGCGTGCATGCCGTCCAGCAAAGACAGCAGCTCGCTCTCCAGCGGCCGGGTGTAATCCACCGCGAAGGTGCGGTTGCGGTAGTGCAGGATACCGTAGGGTGGTCGGCTGCCGGTGCTGCATTCGATCAGGTAACAGTAGGCAGCCAGTTGAAACAGGTGGCTGTCGTGGGGTTCGCCGGGCGCCCAGCCGCTCTTCACTTCGACGGGGATGAGCGTGCCGCCGCGTTCGATGATGTAGTCGGGGCGTCCCGCCAGGCCGGTCTTGGGGTCGTAGAGGGGTTTTTCCATGCGTTTCCAGCTGCCCATGTCGGCGGCGATCACCCTGCCGCCTGGCATGCCGGCAGCGCGCTGCTTGCGGGCTGCCATCCAGAAGACCAGCACAGCCAGCAGCAAGAGACCCAGCGCGGCGAAGATGAACCAGGGCATATCTGCTTATCCCAACAGCCACAGGGTAATCCCCGCGGCAAGCGCGAGAACTGCCAACAACAACAGCAGCCAGCCTGCACTTTTCAGCAGACCGGCTGCCATCACACTGCGTCCGTGGCGGCGGTGAAACTCGCTCCCACCCGCCAGTTCGCTTTTGTTCTCCGATTCCACTCCCTGCTGGTGGTACCACCAGGCCCGCCGGCAGAAGAGGAAGTTCCCGATTTCAGACGCCCGGATTGTTTTCATGCTCCGGTGATTCGCCGCTCAGGCGTTCCGCGGCGCTGCGAATGACCTGTTCGAGGTGCTGTTCGCGCATACTGATGGTCAGGTCGCCGCGAGTGCGCTCCAGCAGGCTGCGCGCCACATCGGTCTGGCGGCGCAGGCCGTTGGTGACCGCGTCCGGGTAGTCCATGGTGACCAGGGTTTCGTAGATGTCGTCCATCAGGCCCAGCAGGCGCTCGGCCTCCTGTGAGTAGCCCTGGCGCAGGATGTCCAGGCAGCGCCGGCGCAGCTCGCCGCCCGCCTCAGCCAGGCCGTTGAGATAGGTGGCAAACTCCACCCCCAGGTCTTCCGGCGCAGGCAAGGGACGGGCTTCGATCAGGGCACAGGTGATGCTGGCCTCGGCAAATTCTTTGATGGCATCCTGGGTGTAACCGGCGTAGAGCAGCTCGGGGAACTGCGCCAAGTCGGCCTGCAGGTTTTGCACCAGTTTGCGTGATTCGGCCAGCTGCTCCATGGCGGCATCATGCTCGCTGCGGTGAATGGCGCGAATGGCATGCGCGGAGTGGCGCGTGATCATGCGCGCCTGAGCCAGTGCCTGATCGCGGGCACGTGTGCGCGCCTCGAAGGCCTGGTGGATCCGTTCGGTGATTTCGGGCAGGTTATCCATTCGGGTACTTTAGAAAGGAATGTCGCCGGCGTCTTCCGACCCACCAACTGCTTCTCCGCCGCCATATTCGCCGCCGCCGCTTTCACTGCGGCTGGTGAGGAAGCGCACGGTCTGGGCGACCATCTCGAAAGAGGCGCCGGCGGTGCCATCCTTGCGGGTGAAGACGCGCGGTGAACCATTGGTGTCGTGCTGCAGGCGTCCTTCGCACAGTACCTGTTTGCCTTTGGAGAGGTACTGGTTGCAGGATTCGGCCTGTTTGTC
>JACRAG010000288.1 GCA_016213455.1 Anaerolineae bacterium
TCTCGTTCCTGCACGTGGAAGCACAAATATTCCATCTGCTCCCGGTCCGCGGTGAAACGCAGATCAATCTCACCCACATGCAGATCGTCAGGAACGTGAAGCGCAGCCGCTTTTTGCAGCCAGGGAATTTTGTCGGTTAGCCGGTCGATGATTTTTGCCAATGTTTCCTCCAGATGTCTCGTGAAGCGACCAGTGTAGACTCGTCATCTCACGAGACACCTCCTGCTGTTCGCAGAAGATGCTCGCTTACGAGGTAAGCGCTGCTCAATTTTCTTTGGGATCGTCTCACCAATCCGGATCAATCGCTTCCGACTCGTCCGGTTCACGAACCGAGTATCTCGGGGAACGGCGAGTGGATTGCGAAGCGTGTTGGTTCACAGCCTGTGCCTTCACGGCCGGCTGGGGCTGCCAGGGACGCAGCCGCATCAGCAGGCCGACTTGCGCGATGAGGGCGGCAAAGGCAGTGACGACGATGACGCCGGCGAGCGCGATGATCATGATGACCACGCCCACCGCCGGACCCCGCAAGATGTCAAGGAGCGAATGCATAGGAACCTCCAACGTTGGAATAGAGACCCAGGTCGTCGAAAAAAACCGAGGTTGGGTAAAACGGTTCTCATCACAAGGTGAGAACAGCAAATAGAGCTTATCCACCAGCGGTGAAGGAGTTCCATTTGCGGTACTACTGCCTCGTGCGGTAGCGTTGGTTGATTTCGGTGGCATTGGCAAGCGGGTTGACCAGTGACCAGGGGTTGAGCAGCGCCTGCTGGAGCAGCATGGCGAAGTAGCCCAGTGGGATCACCAGCCATAGCGCCCAGAGAATGATGGTGGTGACGTTGCTGCGGGTATTGGCAATCACCGTGGCAGCGCTTTCCGTTGTGCCGATCAGCGCGGCCCACTGTTCTGGCGAGAGCTGCGCGGTGTATGCCAGGTACAGCCGGCTTCCCAGCACGGCCAGGGCGTAGATCAGAATGCCGGCTTTCACGTTCCACAGCGTGGTCGTCTCCTGCTGGCGGACCAACAGTAGCACCAGAAAACCAAACCCCCACATGGCCGCGCCAATCCAGGGCACCGGCGCGCCCATGCCCCACTGACTGGCAATCCAGAAAAGCACGGCAACGCCGGTGATGATCTGGGCCGTTCGCGCGTCAAGAGACGTGTTTTGACCCTGCCGCCCGGAACGCGCCGGCCGGAAATTAGCCCGGTTCTGCGCGCCTGCATCCATCCAGATCGCAATTCCCGCGGCGCAGGCAACGCTAACCAGCGCCGCGCCTGAATCGGCCAGCCAGTAGAGCGTTGCCAGCATCCCGTTGAGCAGGAAGGTGGGCAGCGCTTCGAGGAATTGGGAAAAGAGGTAGAAGTAATCGGACATGGCAGGGTCAAAACTTCTCTTGAGCAGTCGAGGTTATGGAACCAGGGCGGGTAAGGTGACGTACACTTGCAAATCCCCATCCGCGCTCAAGTTTCGCGGTTGGGTGATGGTCACGCCTCGGAACTGCGTGCCGGTAGTGGTCAGGCGCAACTTTAGATTGAAATTGCCTGGATCCGCGAAGGGGACTTTCAGGGCATTGGCAACCGCTGTGCAGGTTCCGCCGCTGCAGCTACCCGACCAGGTGGTAAAGCCCGGAACGAGAGCAAAACTTTCCTTGTGAACGGATGCGCCGTAATGCGTCTGCCCGAGCTGGCCGGTGATCCAGGCCTTACTCGCGCCGTCCAGGGTGGCGGTCGCTTGCAGGCTTGCCACGGCATCCGGTAGGTATTCCACGTGGCGCAAGCATTCTTTGAAAACCAGCTCGCTGTCTTCAACGCCATCGTTCACCAGACTGGAATTGCTGGTCTTGCAGTTGGGCGTTTCGCCTGCATTTGCTGCCCGACAGAATTCCTCTTCCTCATAGATTGGCTCGTGCCAGACGAAGATCACCGGTGGGATCGTCACCATCGCCTGCACGTCCACGCCGCGCTTTTCCGGATCCTGTCCCACAACCAGCGGGTTGGCCGGCGCCAGCTTTTTGATCGTCAGCGTTGGCTGCTGGATGGTTACTTGAGGGCCGGGACAGACCGGGGGCGGTGGATCTTCTGGGTCGCCGGGGATGACAATTCCCGAACAGCCTCCGGGGATCAGGGCACAGTTCCTGGCGCCATTCAGGTACATCAGGTAGGCGCTGCGCATGGCGACGTCGTCAAAGGACATCGACAAAAGTTTTGTGATAAAGCCCCATCCTGAAAACCAGGTCCAGGCATTTTCCTGCCCGCTCAGCACTGCGTTCCAAAACTGGCTGGGATCCTTATACTGCGGTCGCTCCGACTGCAGTCGGTTCCAGTCCAGGCTGTCGCCTGCCACAAGACCCAGGAAGGTGATCATGCTGCCATAGCCGTTGCTCATCATGCCAGCCGAATCCGCCAAACCGCTTTCCTGCGGGTTCATTGCCATGAAGAAGAGGGTGGATGCCGAAGGGGCCAGGACCACGTTTCCATCTGCCGTCTGGAAGCGGTGATAGTTTGCATCGAGTTGTAAGGACTGACCGAAGGGCAGATCTACGCTCATCCAGGAAGGCGTTTCGGTCGTTACACCCAGGTCGATCACGTCGGACCGCAGGTTTCCGTTCTCATCGAATACCTCGCTCCACGGGCTGGTGTCCTGCGCCTGCACAGGAGAGAGCGGAAAGGCCGAGAAAAGGATCGCCAGGAACAGGAACAATTGTGGGATGCGCTTCATGGTTTGTTCTCCTTCTGCTGCCGCTCGATCAGCGCCTGAATTTCTGGCTCCAGCAGGAAGCGGTCAAATTTCCATCCGGTATCCGTTTTCATCGCCAGGACGTACGCCTCTTCCTGCGTTTTGTTGCTGCCTGGCAGCGGCTCAGAAAGGGATACGTTCACTTTCCAAACCTGCTCTGTTGCTGTCGCGGAAACCTGCTCAACCACTTTTACGGTAGCTTGAATAGATGTTTTGGCCTCTGTATATTTTTTCCAGAGTCGGTCTGCGCCCATCTCGATGAACGCGCAGCCGCTTTCTGTGCTGAGCGAGCAAAAATGCTCCAGCCAGGCATCTTTCCCGACCTCACTTCGAATGTGGAAAAAGGCCTGCGTTCCCTCGATTACTGCCTCCTCAGCCGCAACCTGATCCGGGGAAAGCGTCGGCTCGCTGGCAACGGGCTGCGGGGCGAATCGTCCGATCAGGAGGATGCCTGCGCCTGTGAGAAGGATGGTCAAAAGGATGAGAATTGTATTGCGTTTTGAAAAGGTAATTTCTTTCAAAAAGGCTCCTTAAATCGAGATTAAAAAGAGCGGCCACCTGCGAAATGCTGTTATCACAGTTCGCAAGCGGTCGCTCCTACGGTTTAAGAGAAAGGATCTTGAGGGAGTTGGCGACCCGTTTTTGCCGAGGCAATATCAAATGGTATTGTAGCAATTCAAAAAGGCGGTTCCTAGCCCAAACTATGAAAGGGCCTTGCTGCGAAATACAATGGTATTACCACAAGGGAGGTATTTTGACGATAAAACAGAGATCAAGAAAACCTGTACGCTCTTACCGTCTAAGTGCTGAAGGGGTTAGGCAGCTCAAGGATCTGGCTCAATCCATGGAACGGAGCGAAAGCAATGTGATCGAAATCGCATTGGATCGTATGTATCGAGAAGAGATTCGTTTTGATTACCAGTTGAGCGAAAAAAACGGATCGTACCAGGCAGCAAGCATCACCGGCATTCAGGAGACGAAATGAGGGTAGTTGGATTGGTTGTACGTGTGGTTTGGAAAGGAATACTACTGGCCGCAATTTTATCGCTAGTGGCTGGTTGTGGCTTTATTGCTTTCAAGGGCAATCAGCCGATGACAGTTCCGCAAGCACCACAAGGGATAACCTATTTTGAGTTTATCCAGGATCGTATTAACGCAGCAAAGGAATTAAAACCTTCTTGCGGTGTGGGAATGTTTGCATCTCTGGCAATGTTAGGTCCTCTTTATTCAGCGCTTTGTACCTATGTGGCAATCGAGCCGGATAGCTTTTTGGCAAGCGTTACAGCGCCAGATCCAGATATCCCACGCGGTGTTGAAAA
>JACRAG010000289.1 GCA_016213455.1 Anaerolineae bacterium
TCTGACCAGGTTAAGCCACCATCATAAGAAGACGCGACCATTACAGAGGTCGGGTCGCTCAATTGCCCCTGTCCACCTCCGAAGCCTGATTCCCAAACGACGTGAAGATTTCCATCCTTGTCGACCAGCGGATTGGGCTTTGCAGAGCCAATATCCTCTACCGAAACATCAACCCTTTCCGACCAGGTGTCCCCATTATCCTGAGACTGCCGGTAAAACACATGAAAGCAGATTTGGCAGGTTGTGGTGGGGACATTCTCAGTAAAAAACATATGTAGAATCCCCGCCTGGTCTTCTACTATGCGAGAAAAATATCCAGCCTGGATTCCGTTGACCTTCACCGGTTCCGCCCAGGCTTGAACGACACCCGCATTCCATACAGGTGCGCGTGTATGCAGCACTCCTGAAGAATCTGTAAAATACGTCAAGTGCATCTCACTGTCCTGGGCAATAGTGATGGAAGGGCGCACCGCAGATGGTCCATATTCGTTCATTTGAACCGCTTGAATATCGATTTGCGCTCTCCAATCCGTTCCGTTGATGGACGATGTGTAAAAAACTGCATCAAATCCCAGGTAGCCTTCAGCCCAAACCACATGCACTTTTCCAGATCGGTCTGAAACAATTTCTGGAAACCATGCAAATTTCCCGCTGCGCGAAAGCGGCACCGGTTCGGACCAGCGCAATGTCTGACCCTGCGCCGGGCGCAGAGCCGGGAGGCCCAACATGCCCAGCACAACCGCTACTCCGATCCACCGAACCACCGACTGCATTCGCGTCATAAACGGTTCTACCTCCGCACAATCCCAAACGACTCAGATCCAACCAATAATTGTTCCGTCCCACTCAAGCGCATCACACCCATCTCACCGCCCGACGTTTGCACCAGACTTAACGCTGATCCGGATGCATTAAAGGCAAACAACTGCGGGTCGAACACCACCACCTGCAGTTCCTCACCCGAAGCCAGTTCACCTGCACTCACGGTGACCTCCTCACTGGCTGCGCCGGTCGCGCGTCCCTCATCCACTTCCCACTTCGAGCCAACTGTAAAGGGCAGAACCCGGAATTCCGGCAGATAATACTGAACATGATGCCAGTTTGATGCCAGGATAACGGTATTTGCCGGATCAAATTCGGCGCGAAGCGCTGTGATGCGTTCTCCAAAATATTTATCGTTGTTAATCAATGCCTGGCGCGTCCACACCCGCTGCCCACCGACGCCCATTGGATATTCCGGCAACAGCCAGAAAATGGCGACCGATACCAGGATCATCGCAGCGGCACTGCCAACCAGCCAGGTCATACGCTTGTGCAGCAGCCAGTCCAGGCTGGCGGCGCCGAGCAGCAGCAATGCCGGTAAGAATACGAATACCAGCCCTTGCTGCCCCATATGGATCAAACCATAAAAAAGTACGGTTGGCGCAACCCACAGCGCCATAAAAATACTGCGCTCGCCGATCCTGACGCCGACCTTTTTGATCAAGCCGGCAGCGACAGCCCCGATCACTGGTACTATAAATATAGCCGATCCATAGGCCGAGTAGAATATTAACTTGATTGCATTTCTCCGAATTCCAAACCAACCGGCTCCTTTAAATAACGACGTCGTGGTCAAAAACCGGTCGGTGTAGGCATTGGTGAGGGCAATATAGTTCTGCAGACCGCCGCTTAAGGCGAGCAGTGGAATCAGCCAGGCCAGGCTCAACGTTGCGCCCACTACGGCTGCCGTCAGGTAAGCCTTCCAGCCCAGGCGGTGCAGCGCATACAACGCCACCGGCAGCAGAAACACCAGCGTCTGCTGACGCACGCCGCCGGCTGCTGCCATCGCCACCACCGCCGGCAGCACCGCCCCACGGTCACCCTGCAGCGCCCGGTAAAGGAACCATACCGAGAGGATCACCAGCAGCGCGTCGAGGGTATGCGGCAGCGCAATGCTGCCGTAAAACCAGAACAACGGCGAGGCTGCCAGGAAGGACGCCGAAAGCCAGCCCACCCGCGCACCATACATGGCCTTGCCCAGAAAATACAGAGCGATCACCGCGCCCACGCTGGAGAGAATGCTCACCCACACCATGCTGGTCTGTGGATCACGAAACAGCAGGTCCACTCCGCGGATCAGCCACACATACAGCAGGTAACCCGGCGGCTGCGGCTGCTCCTTGACGAGATTGAACTCGCCCACCGCATAGGCAAAGTTGACCGAGTCCCAGTGAAACAATACGCTGCTGCGCGTAAGCAGGCGCGAAATCAAGGTCAGCAGTGCCAATGTCGCCAGCCCAAGGCGCTCTGTTGTCCGGTTCGATGACTGCGCTTTATTCACCGTTCACCCCGTAGATGGTCACCAGCTCATTTTGAAAGAGGACCGGCATCCCCTGTAGCAGCTCCGTTGGCGGCATTCCGATCAACCGCTCTGCCGGTCCGGCGAAGATATAATCCACGCCGCCTTGCGTTAGCATTTCTCGCGCTTCGGTTGTACTCATCGCATTGCTGTAAAAGCGCTCCACCTGCGCTGATTTGGTAAAGAAATCCAGCGTCTGCGCCCAATGCGCCAGGTAAGCATGCGCGCCGGTCATGGCGGGCACATACTGTCCGATATTCAAAGAAGCCAGCACCACATCCGTGGGTCCCGCGTTTTGCTCCAGCCAGCGCATCCCCTCAATTTCCGCCTGATACAGGTAATAGGGGTAATCCGTGCGCCCCAGGTCGAGGAAGCGCCAGGCAAACAGGTAAAGGTTGGTCGGGATCACCAGGGCAACCAGGCCAATCGCCGCCCAGGTGCGCAGCCGGTCAGGTTGAA
>JACRAG010000291.1 GCA_016213455.1 Anaerolineae bacterium
AGAAATGCCATCACAGCAATGCCGGCCAGGTTGGCAAGGATCAAGCCGTAATACCCCAATCCCACCAGCAATGCGATACCGCCCAGGCCGACAAACACCACCTGGTAAATGACTCTGGCGCCGGCGGTGATGTCGAGTCTTTCGAAGCCCGAGAGCGTCGCATCGCTGGCACCCTGCACTGCGTAGAGCAGCAGTCCGATCGAGTTGAGCGCCACCGCACCAACCATCATCAGCGAACGTCCGGAGAGCCAGGCTGCCGCGGTCACCAGGATCATGGTGCCCAGCGAAAGCAGCAGGCGCAGGCGCAGCACGCTGCCAAAGATCACCTCTGCGCGTGCCAGCCCGTCCGGTTGGTCGCGAAGCCGGGCGATCTCGCGCACCGAATAGGTGCCCAGCCCCAGATCCGACAGGAATGCAAAAGTGATGCCAAAGGCCAGAACCGCGGCATATTGACCGTAATCATTGGCGCCCAAATCACGCACAATTAAGATCGAAAAGCCGAATGACAGCAGCTTGATCAGAAGCTGCGATGCCATGCCGGCTGCAGAGTTACGAACCAGAATACGGGAAGTTTTGCTCACTTAGTTGGGTGGGTTGATGTAAGTATCCAAGGTGCCGAGTTTAAACCGACGGATGGAATAAGTATTCGAATCTATGGTGATTGAACTAGCTTTATGGTAGCCATCGTTAAAGTTTACCCCCGGTGTGTTATTCGTCGCACCAATATTGGTCAAATTGAAGGTTGAATTAATAATATCCGTATACCAGCGATTTGCAGAGAAATCGAAGAAACTGGCTTTCACTTGCAACTGCGTAGCGTTGATCTGTTCCCAACGCACGCGAATGATGTCACCCGGCTCGGGGATGCTGCTCCCGCCGATCGACGCCGTGGGCATGGCCCAGTGAGCCAGCTCCACCGGCCCGCCGTTCACCCAAGCCTCTAGCACCAGGTCCACCACGCCGCCACCCCGCCACATGGGAATGACTTCCAGGTTCTCTTCACGGTTTATTTCCTTGCGGAAGCCCACCATGGGGCCAAAAGCGCCAGAGAGGGCGGACGGCGGCGTCCCATTGGGCCAGTCCATTTCAATCTCCGCCCAGCCCGAGGTCAGATCCGGCATGCGGTCCAGGTTGCGACCGGATTGCAGCCGATTAGATGCCGAATACAACCCGTAGGTTGGGTGCATGCGCAGGTCATTGCCCCAAGTGGACCAATCGATCTGCCACTGCACCCCGCTCAACGTGCGATAATCCTGTTCCTGTAGCGCATTGGTCGGGCGGTTGTCCGGTCCGTCCGGCAACGCACCCGCGGTCGGGTTGCGCCAGCGGTCCACGTACACCTGGAGCGGCTTGGCAGTATTGCCCCCCAGAATACCCACCGCGGCGCGGTTGTAGGTCTCATTGGTCAACCGACCCTGGTGATACCAGCCGTAGAAGTTGCCGTCCAGTAAAAATGCAAAAGCGCGTTTGACACCCGGCCCGTTTTGCGAATGCAACCCCAGAGTGAACTCCACCCAGCGGTCCAGCGGGAGCTTGCCGTACAGACGGAATTCCCTGGCATTGCCGTCGGCGTCATAGCCGTAAGCATATAATTCGCCGCCCTGTTTGACGCGCAGCCACCAGCCCGCCGAACCGCCCGCGCTGGGATACAAGCCTGCCAGGGTGAAGTACTCATTGGCGCCGAGCTGGTTGACCACCGCAGCGGGCACATAAATGGCGCTGCGCTGCCAGTAATACGTTCCAGGGCGTTCCTGCCAGGCGTGCGAACCACCGGCGTCATTGAACGCCAGGTAAACCAGGGCGCGCGCGCCGTTGGCCGAGGTGGACGCCAGGGCTGAAGCCACACCTTCGGCAGCAAAAGCGGTGCTGCGCACCACGCTGCCCGCCCCGGCTGTCTCACGTGTCACCGTCCAACCCGTTTCAGCCCCTTCGAAGGTCTCACGCACGGCGCTGTCAGTGGTGGGCGCAATGGTGGGAATGGTCGTAGGCGGTAAAGTAGGCGCTGCGGTGGTTGCCGTGGGCGGAACGGGTGTGGCTGTGGGTGGGACGGGCGTGGCGGTGGGCGGCGGTTGGTTCAGCACAGCCGGTAGATAGGCTTTGGCGGTGGCAGTTAACGCCATCGCCAAAGCCTGTTCTTCGCTTCTTGGCGGAGTCAGGCGCCCACCGGGCTGAGGCCGCAGCAGCAGGATAAAAACCACAGCTACGACCATCAGACCAAAAGCCAGGGGCAACCATTTCCAACCGTTAAGCGAATGTGTACTGCTCATAATTTATGGATTATTTTTACCTATAATTGGCATATAGTACAGATGTCGAATCTGGAGCGGGAAGGTTACTGTGTTATCGGTCAGATTCGCATCGGTTGCATCGGAGCCGGCTGTAAAGACCAGATCCACGTCGCCGGTTGCGGATGGCGCCGTAAAGTTGAGGGTCAGGGCATTAGCCGCGCTGCCGGTCAGGTTGCCGTAGTTGCAGGTCAATGTGCCGGTCGCCACCGCGCAGCTCCAACCGCTGCCACTCGCGCTGACGTAACTCAAGCCGGCAGGCAGGGGCAGGGTAATGTTCGCATTGGGCGCCATGCTGACCC
>JACRAG010000292.1 GCA_016213455.1 Anaerolineae bacterium
AATCTGGTATTTCTTCATCCTGCTCTACATGCCGGTTTTATTGCTTGCCGCGCTGGGCGTATCCTTTGTGATCAACGGGCGCCTGCCGGTGCTGGCAAACCTGGCCGAGTGGACCAGCCTGCCCATCCTGTTTGCCCAGGTGATTTTCGTCGGCGGGCCCTTGATGGACGAGTTGGGCTGGCGCGGATTCTTCCAGCCGGCATTGGAAAAACAATTGGGCAAGCTGTACGCCGGACTGCTCACCGCATTCACTGCCAGCCTGTGGCTGATCCCTTTCTTTGCGGTCAACCATCTGCCAGTTGTAGAAGGCACGCTGCTCACTTTTGGCATCCACATGCTGTGCGCCTTTGTTTATGAGCGCAGCCGCGGCAGCCTGCTGCCGACCGTGCTGCTGCAGGGCGTTGTCCGCGCCACCCTGCTGTTCTTCCCCTTCCTGCCGGGCGCAGTCGAAAGCCGCCTGCCCTTGCAGGCTGCGGCTGCCCTGGTGCTGGCGGCTGCCCTGGCTGTGACCCTGATGGTCAACCAGGATCGGCTGCCCCGTTTTGCTCCACTGCAGCGCTCCGCCCAACCCCACCCGCTGGCTGCAGACTAACCTGAAATCCTGGTTCATTTCAAACGAGGAGGACGCCATGGTCGACATACAAATTCACGAAATCAATCACCGGGATGGTGAGCCGCAGTTCAACATTCGCATCACCTGCTCGGGCGAGCACGGCTTTCTACTGGAGTTCAATGCCATGGCTAACCTGGACTCCGCCGTTGTGGAAATGACAGAAAGCTGGAACAGCCTGGCAGCACGGCCTGAGCTGGTCACCCCCATGTTATGCAGCTGTCCCCTGGTTGTCTGAAGATCATTTGAGAATGTGCGCTCAGCACCCGTTCATTATAGATTGGATGGATACGCAGCAGAGGCATAAAAAAGACAGCCACGCGATTGCACCTATCAAAAGTAGATGGGACGGGTGCTCACCCGCGAATTTCCACCTGCTGCTCCAAATCGGCCAGAACCGCCGCATCCGGCAGCAGCGCGCCCGCAAAAGCCAGTTTACCCACCGCCAGAGCCGTCGCCGCTCTGGCGGTTTTTTCCAGGCCCAGCCCGCGCAGGCGCGCCCAGATCACCCCCGCCACCAGCGCGTCACCCGCCCCCACCGTACTGAGTGGAGTCACCTTAGGCGGCAACGCCAGCAGCGCCTGTTCTGACTCAACAAACCACGCGCCTTCTTCCCCCATGGAAATCACCACCAGCCCGATTCCTCGACCCATCAATATGCGCGCTGCTTCCAACAACGCCAGGGGGGAGTCCAACCGCCGCCCCATGACCTGTTCCAGTTCCGCTCGATTGGGCTTGATGAAATCCGGCTCAGCGGAGAGTGCCTGTTCCAGCGCAGCGCCGCTGGTATCCAGCGCCACCCGGCAGCCCATTGCCCGGATGCGCTGGGTCAGGCGTGCATAGGTGTCATCTGCCATCCCGGGCGGCAGTGAACCGGACAACGCCAGCCAGCCGCATTCACCTGCCAGGCGTTCCACTTCTTCCACAAGTTGAGCCTGCTCGGCGGGAGAAGGCGACAACCCGGGCAAATTGACATCCGTGGTCGTCCCCTTGGAAGGATCGACAATTTTGATACCCATGCGCGTACTGCCCGGCAGGCGCACACAGCGATCCAACATCCCCAGGCCTGAAAACAACTGTTCAAACGGGCGCGAATTTTCTTCCCCCAAAAATCCGGTCACCGCCACTGCACAGCCCAACTGCGCCAGGTATGCGGCGACGTTGACGCCTTTCCCACCGGCATGGCTTTCCACCATGCCGGCCCGGTTGACTGCCGAGGGCTTGAAGTCCTGCACATGCAGGGTCCAATCCACAGCCGGGTTGAGCGCCAGCGCCGCCGCATGGATCATTAAATCCTCTTTCCGTGCAGCGCTTTTGTTTCCAGCGGGCCAAAACTGACATTCTGGCGGGTCTCGATGATTAACTCATCGTCCTTGAAGGTCAATTTGCGCGTCAGGTAGAAGGGCGTCTCGATGAAGCGGGTGGTCACCTCATAGATATCATCCGCCTTCCACACGCCAATTCCTGCCAGTTCGGCAGCATGCCCCTCGACCATCACCGTATTCATCGCCCATTCGTGCGTGCCCAGGGTCACCTGCTCCATGTGCCCGCGCTCCACATAGATGATCTGCGCCAGCGGCTCGCTGAAATCCAAGGAGACGGACTCGACTCCCGCTTCATTGGCTTGAAACTGGTACATCTCACCATCCACTCGTGCGACGATTGGCGAGGACGGCTGACCTTGCGGCAAGGGCAGAGACAATTTTTTCAATTTTTGTTTCAAGGCCCTGGCCCTGGCTGGGTTTTCCGGCAGCGGAGCAGGCTGCATGGCTGGCAGCAGATGCTTCCACACCAGGTTCAGCACAGCCTGCATGTCACTCACTCCGGCGTTGATCGCCAAGACGGCATCCTGATCCGGCATTACGATGCAGTACTGCCCAAACGCGCCATCACCGCGGTACGCGCCGTGCTGGCAGCGCCAGAACTGGTAACCGTAACCCTGCTGCCAATCGGAAGGCTGCGCCGGGTCGCCGTTGGAAATCTGCATCCTGGTCGCCGCTTCGACCCAGGCTTCTGGAATAATTTGCTGCCCCGCCCAGCATCCCTTTTGCAGGTAAAGCTGGCCAAAGCGCGCGATGTCTTCCGTTTTGATCATCAGCCCCCAACCGCCCATGTTGATGCCGCGCGGACAGCTTTCCCAGGTGGCGCCGTGAATTTCCAGCGGTTCAAACAGGCGCGGACCGAGATAATCCAGCAGCATCTGACCGGTGACCTTTTGCACAATCGCGGAACACATATAGGTGGCAGCCGAGTTGTACACAAATTTGCTACCCGGTTCGTGCTCCACCGGCAGGCTCAGAAAGCCTTTGACGAAATGATCCTTGCCGGTTTCGATCATTGGCCCGGTGGCGTCCTGATCATGTCCCGTCGCCATGCTCAACAGGTGGCGAATCCGCATCTGCGCCAGGTTTGGGTCCGGATTGGCTGGCGCCTCTTCCGGGAAGAAGGACAGGACCAGGTCGTCCACCGAAAGCAGCCCTTCCGCCTGCGCCAGGCCCACCGCCGTGGATGTGAAGCTCTTGGAAAGAGAAAAAAGCATGTGCCCACGGTCCGCTGTGTAGGGCGCCCACCAGCCCTGAGCGATCACCGCCCCGTGGCGCATGAGCACAAAACCATGCAGCTCATCGATGGTCTGGTCAACGGCATTGACAAAATCAATCACCGCCTGCGAGGCAATGCCCTGCGCCTCAGGCGGCGTATGATGGAGTGGGGTTGGTTTCTTCATATTTAACCTTGTACTTCCAGAGGGATGGTCGAATCACCACCGGACCGGGCGCAGTGCAGGCCAGAAGCAAATCCAAGCAGGATTTTTTGACGGCTGCAAGCATGCCGGACAGATGGATCGATTCGATTGTACACCCGCAGGCTGCTGGAGGAAACCTCAGAATCAGGCAAACCACCCATAAAAATCCCCGTTGAGGACAACGGGGATTTGCACCAGTAAAGAGTCGAACCAGTAAATGTCAGACTTTTTCCAATTTACCGATAACGTCATACAGGGTCTTAAACTCCCGGATGATGGCCGCCTGGCGGTGGGAAATATATTGCGAGACCACCGTCACCGTACGGTCATCCGGAAGAAACTGGATCCCCAGGCGATAGCGCCCGGAATGCAGTTCAGGGTACACCTTGATGATTTTTCCACGCGCCTGAATCTGGCCCGGCGGTTCTGCCGGCGAGGCAGTCATTTGGCGGCGTGGAGAGTCGTCCGAATCCAGGGATAGATTGGCTCCACGGATGCCTTCGCGCGTATAGCGGGATGTGAGATCGCCCACCGTGTTGGATAGCGGCATGGTCACCCGCGTAGGAGTCGCCCCGCCGCCCGGTAAAACGGCGCGCACCATCAGCTCTGTGCCGGGTTGGTAGAGTTTGGGATAAAAATAGCTTCGATCCAGATAAACGCCGATGCCATCCGAGGAAATATCCGCCACCGTACCGATCACCGGCGAGATCGAATTGCGCAGCTGCAGCTCGCAGCGAACCGGCTCATCCGGGTTAACCCGCAGATAATCGCGGTTTCGCGCTTTGTAATCCGAATAATCGAAAGCGCCCAGGTACGCCTGGAGGAAGGCAGGTCGCAGCCCGGCTACCGTGCAGGAAACCGCCTGAGACAGGTTGGGATGAATGATGTAAGTGGAGCGATTCAAATAGAGCGAAGCGATCTGGTAGCGGTTGCATTCCACCTGGATGTAATTGGGACCGATGGACAGGATGGTGGCATCATACGAGACCGGCAAGCCCTTGTAGATATTCTCCAGGCGAACGATGGAGTCCTGCCGGGCAATATTCTGAAGAATGGTCAGAATTTCAAATTCATCGTTCATGCGTACCTGCCCGTAGAAGAATGGCGGACTTAACCCAACGTTTGACCGGTGGGATCGATGGCGCGCATATTGACGCGAATTTCGTAATGCAGATGCGGACCGGTGGAATTGCCGGTGTTACCGGAAAGGCCAATCGTATCGCCCGCCGACACCCTGTCGCCTATGCGCACCGGAACTTCCGAAAGATGCGCGTAATAGGTCCGGTAAGCCCCGTTTTCCACGATCACCAGGTTGCCATAGCCCTGGTTGTTCCACCCGGCATAGACCACCTTGCCGTTCATGGTGGATTGGACCGGTGTGCCGGTCGGAATGCCAAAATCCAGGCCATTATGCCCGCTGTGGAAGCGCTGGGTCAGCACGCCGCCAATCGGGCGCCCGTGCGGCTCATCCGAACCACCCTCCGATGACGAGTCGCGCGACGAGGTGACGGCTCGTCCCCCGCCCACGTTGGGGTCATTGGGATCGACCCAATGCTCGTCCGATTCAATATCGTGCGACTCCTCGGCTGCGGCGGCGCTTTCTTCCATTTCCGTCTGCAGATCGATCAGCTTTTCCATCAGCATCATCATCAAAGGCATCATCATGCTGCTGCCGCTGGAACCGCTCGCGCCAGATCCGCCCGAAAGCATTGCCATCGAGAGCATCTGCTTGAACGAGTCGTCCAGGTCGGATGAAGACGACGTGGACGACAGCGAGGACTGCAGGTTGGCCTGCATCCCGGCCATCACTTTATTCATGTACATGGAACCAGTAGAGTCGATCATATGCAGGAAGTATAAAGGCCGGCATCTAAATTATCATTAAACCAGGCATTAAATTCAGCCAAAGATAACTAGATTTGACGAAATCAGCCGAAAAAAGTCCACGCGCCGCCCAACCACCGCCCCCTTAATCATTTCTTTACGCCAATTTCAGGGGGGATTTACTGAGCACCGGCCTGCTTCCCCGTACTATAAATTCGCAGCAGGTGTACCTGCGAGTATTTGCCAAGGAACTGTTTTAACAATGACGTTTCAGACCGCCCAGGAAGCCGAACGCAAATTCAGGAAGATCATGGCAAGGACTTACCTGAATCAAAACCGTCTCGAAGATGCGCTCGAAATTTATGCGGCCATCCTGAGATCTGACCCGGAAGACGGCGATGCGCTGCTGGTTTTGGGCAACCTGTACCTGGCAGCCGGCGACGCCAGCACTGCCGGGGCGTTGTATACCCGCGCCCTGGCCTTGAATCCCAAAGACCTGGCGCTGCAGCGCCAGTGCGCGCTGGCCCAATCCGAAGGCGCCACCGGCAGCGGTGAAAGCGAACCCGCCGGCGAAGCGGCTGTGGCCCGCCTGATCGAGAAATTGACCGGTAAAACCGCGCCCATGCCTGACGCAGAACTAGAAAAAGCCGCGGCTCTGCTGGACCGGATTGTCCATTCCGACAACCCGGCCGAAATGGTGGCCCTGCACCTGGATGAAATTGATGATTTGCTGCCTGCGCTGATCGAGCTGAACATTCGCCAGGCCGAGTCGGATGGACGCCCCGATCTGGCCAGCGGGCTGCGCAACCTGCAGCAAAATGTGACCTTGCAGAAGGAAGCGGAAAAAGCCGAGAACGCCGAAGTGATCGTGGAATCACCCAGCTTCACCTTCAAGGGAAGCGTGCTGTTGTTGACCGCCGACCCCGAGCACCCCAATGCGCGCGTCAGCCTGGCTGCCGCCTGTCTTGCTTCGCACGGCTGCCAGGTGACCATCGATGGCGCATATGACCCCGCCGCGGATGCGCGCCCGGACGTGGTCATCTCCTACAACCCGCACACCCAACCGCGCCTGCTGGAAAGCCTGGCCTCCTTGGCTGCCGCCGATGTGCCCTTGATTGTGGACCTGGACTCGGATTTTGAGAACATGCCCATCTCGCACCCGCTCTACCCGCTGACCGGGCTGAACACCCCCCAGCGCGCCCGCGCCTTCACCGCCAGCCTGCTGCTCTCCGGTCTGGTGACGGTCAACTCCCCCCGCCTGGCTGAGATCATCCATTCTGCCGGTCACCCGGTTCAACTGGTCCCGGACATGTGGAACCGCAAGAATGCGCTGTGGACGCGCCTGCCCGGCACGCGACCCATTGCCAACATCGGCTGGATCAGCGGCCCCAGCCAGCTCGAAGACCTGGCGAGCATTCGCCGGGTGGTGCTGCGCGTCCTGCGCGAGCTGCCCAATACCCGCATGGTCGTGGTGGGTGATCTAAATGCCTACCGCCTCTTCGACACCTTGCCCGAGCAGCGCCGCCTCTTCCTGCCCGCGGTGCCGGAGGATGAAAAGCCTTACCTGCTCAGCCAGATCGACATTCTCCTGCTCCCGATGCGCAACCAGCCTTTCTTCCAGGCCACCTCGGATCTTCCGCTGGTTGAAGCCGGCGTCAAAGGCATCCCCTGGATTGCCTCTCCCATGCCGGCCTTTCGTGACTGGCATGAAGGCGGCATGCTGGCAGACAGCCTGGAGGAATGGCACCAGGCGCTGCGCCAGCTTGCCCTGGACGCAGACTTGCGCGCCACGCTCGGGAAAACAGGCGGGGTGGCTGCCGTGCGCCGGGAAATGTCGCGCTCCGGCAGGCACTGGATGGAAGCCATCCAGCAGGCCGTCTCGGTCCCCCACCCAACCCAGACCAGGATGCCGGCATGAACATCGTCTACGTTTGCTCCCCCCAGGAAGCGGACCGCGAGAGCGTGCGCCTGCGCTGCCACAACCTGGCAGGCGCGCTGCTGGCATCCGGCTGGCATCAAGCCAGCGTGGTTGACCTGCCTGCCTTCCTGGAGATGGAACCTGGCGTGGTTGCCCTGGTGCACCAGGCCGATGTCCTGGTCATTCACCGGTATGCGTTTGGTCCCATGCTGCAAACCGTGCAATACTGGAAAGCCCACGGCAAACGCATCATCGTGGACATCGATTTGCACGAACGCGACCTGCTTGCGCGGGCCAACCTCCTGGAGGCTCGGGCCGAAACCCTGCCATTGGCGCGCAAAACCGGCCCGCTTCCGGCTGCCCATGCCCTGCGCTCTGAAGAACTGCGCTTCACCCTGCGCCTGGCCAACCTGGTCACAGTTTGCTCCCCCCGTCTGGCTGACGATTGGTCCGCCTACGCGCCCACAGTTCACCTGCCCGATTATCTTAACCTGGACCGCTATCTGGCGGTTCGCCAGCAACACCCCGGCGAAATATGGATTGGGTTGATGATGGCAGGCGATGGGCGCACCGAACTGTTCCCCGGACTGGTGGACACCCTGTTGGAGGTTGCCCGTCTGCGTCCCCAGGTGCGCGTGCACATTTACGGCAGCCCGCTTCCCGGCTCCGGGTTGAACGGGCTTTCCGCCGACCAGGTGGTGCTCTATAACAACCTGAGCGTGGAAGAATGGCCGCGCCTGCTCGGCAACCTGAATATCGGCCTGGCACCGCTTTCTTCAGAAGAGGGCATGCGCGCCGGGCGCGCCCGCGTGCTGGAATATATGGCCAGCAAAGTGCCCTGGATTGCCAGCAACGCCCAGCCCTTTCGCGAATTTGAGCGGTACGGCATCCTCGCCTCCAATGACCCGGATACCTGGATGCGCGCCCTGCTGCAGCTGGTGGATCACAATGACCAGTATCGCGCCGAAGCCGGTGGAGAAGCCTTTTTGTATGCGCTCGGACAGGATGTGAGAGAAAACCTTGATCGCATCCTGTCAATTTACGCCCGATCTCTGACAGACCCGACCTATTTTCATCAGGTGATGTGATGCCAAAAAATATGCTGAACAAAGAAGTGCTGGCTGGACAGCTCGATCCGACAACCTCTCGGATCAAGCTTCCCGTGATGATTACCATCCACCCGTGCGAGTTCCTGATGGGCACCAGCGACGACGACATCATGCGCCTGCAGCTCAAGGAGCGCGACTGGGCTTATGATTGGTCGGACAATGACCTGTTCGACACCGAACGCCCGCAACACATGGTGCATCTCCCGGCGTATGAAATCGCCAAAAACCCGGTGACCAACGCGGAGTTTCACTATTTCATCTGGGATACCGGCTATCGTCTGCCCAAAGGCTGGGTGGGGTTCAGTTATCCGGATGAGACCGGACCGCATCCGGTGACGGGCATCAATAAAATCGATGCAGAAGCTTACATCAGCTGGTTGAATAAACGCACCGGGCTGGTTTTCCGTCTGCCCAATGAAGCCGAATGGGAGTACGCCGCGCGCACTGAAGATGGGCGCATCTACCCGTGGGGCAACACGTTTGACCCATGGCGCTGCAACACGCAAGAGAGTCACAAGAAGGGCACAACGCCGGTCGGAAACTATTCCCCCGGCGGCGACAGCATTTTGGGCGCAGTGGATATGGTCGGCAACGTGTGGGAATGGACCAGCTCCATCATGATGCCCTACCCCTTCGACCCCAATGACGGACGGCAGGAACAACGCCTGGACGCAAAATATGTCATTCGCGGCGGTGCATGGTATTACTCGCGCAAACTGGCGCGCTGCGCAGCCCGCGAAGGCATGCTGCCCAACCACATGTCACCGTCCATCGGCTTTCGCCTGGCGCGCACCCCCTGATCCGGCCTTCTCAGCGTCTGCGAGGCGGCTTTGCGCCGAAGCAATCGCGTAAAGTCCTAAAATTTTAAAGCGAGATTGCCGAGATGCCTTCGGTATCTCGCAATGACACTTTCTGAAGGTGATTTTGCGCTTATCCCGGTTAAAATTCAATTGTCCAATAGTTAGTGCTATCGCCCTGATCAAGCCCCTTGTTTGTGCTTGATTTCACAAAGATTGCATTATAGAATACTAACAACGGTCTGGCGATCCCGTCATACTGGTCTATCAAAAAGCACTTACCGGCAGCCTTTCTACTGACATGGTTATATGCAGGAATAATCGATACCCTGGTAACGAGTAGGGGCTGTTCTTCGTTTGCCAGACGGCCCGGACTCTGCATCTATTGGTTTCACGGTGAAAATTCAGGAGGGGAAAAGTGAAACGCGTGAAATCCATCTTTGGCTTCGTTGGACAAATGGTCCTGCTGGTCGCCCTGGCGCTGGTGGTGATCTTGGTGATCCTTCGTCTACAGCCACCACAACCCCTGGATGGGCAGCCGGCTGCTTCCCCGGTTGACTCGCCCACGCTCGAATCCGGCTATCCGCCGCCCGAAGACCGGCCCGTTGAACCAACCCAGGCGCCAAGTGAGACGCCGGCGGCCGCGGATATCTTCCCGACAATCACAGGCGCGCCTATCACGCCGTTCCCTACCCTGACGCTTGAACCCGGGCCAAGCCCCACACCCATCCCCATCCTGGAACCTGCCCAAGATGCCGCCGGGACGATTTTCTTTATCGCCGGTGAAGGCAAAGAAGCATCGCCCGCCTTCCATGCCTTAACGATGGATGCCACCGGGAAGGCGCTGGGGCAAAATGCTAAGCTATCAGAGGACACAGTTCTGAAAGACGGCTTCGTTTTTCCATCCCCCAATGGTAATCGCCTGGCGAATGCAGCGCCTTGGGGAGTGTTGGATATTTTTGATTTGAATGAAAACAAGCTGGTATATTCCGGGAGCATAGGTTCAGGAGGATATTTGCTCAACTGGTTTCCTGACAATCGCCGAATTTTATTTCAAGATGATTATGGTCCTTTAGTTTTGCTCGATCCATTTACAAAGGCTTATACTCTTCTTGCCGTACCCGGATACGGTCACGTTACGGCTGCAGCGGCCTCACCGGATGGACGGCACGTGGTTTATGCATACAGCACGGACATCGTTTATCCGCGAGGCTTATGGATTGTCAACACGAACGGCCAGGATGCCCACCTGCTGGTCAAAGATACCGAACCAAATAACATCGCCTGGTCGCCGGACGGGAAAAGAATCGCCTTATATAATGGCGGGGCTTTGTCGATCGTCGAAGCGGATGGATCCAACCTGCGCCAGATTGAGCCGGTTCTTATCCTGCCCCAATGTTATTTCCTCCCCCCGGTGTGGTCGCCCGACAGCCGTACAGTGGCGGTCGTGGCTGCCACGACGACCTCGCCGTTCTGCCCGGGTTGGACGGACAGTGTATTTGATGGGACCCACATCTTTGTTGTCGATGCGGAAAGCGGAAAGGCCCAGCCACTCCTGCCAGATGGCAGCATGGGCAGCATCGACCCAACCTGGTCGCCGGACGGCTCGCAACTCGCTTTCGTATCCAACCGCAGCGGCGCGCCGGCAATCTGGGCTGTCAACGCCGACGGATCAGGCTTGCGTCAAATTACCTCGGATAGCGCCATGCTGCGATTTCCTGTTTGGACTAGATCATCGAAATAAGCATTACAAGAAGGATGGGGGTAACTGTCTACAAGATGTTCTTCGCGATTTATCTGGTTGCAGATAGATCTCAGGTCCGGCGCGCCATGTCGGGCAGGGTGATGGTGAAGGTCGTGCCCTTCTCCGGTTTGCTTTCGACATAGATGTTGCCTTTGTGCTCTTTGATCACCCGCAGGCACACCGAAAGACCCAGCCCGGTACCCTTGCCAACCGACTTGGTGGTATAGAAGGGCTCAAAAATGCGCGATAGCTGCATCTCCGGAATGCCCTTGCCGTTGTCAGAAATAACCACCCGGAATTCACCGTTGCGGTAGCGCGTCGAAATCCCGATTCGCCCGTCCGCACGGTCGATGGCGTCGATGCCGTTAACGATGATGTTGATCCACACCCCCTGCAGGTGATTCTTGCTGGCCAAAATTTCCGGCAGGTCGTTCTGCAGGTCCAGGTTGACCTCGATCGAACGCTGCACAATTTCGTGGTTGACCAGCGACAAAGCCCCCAGCAGGGTTTCGTTCAGGTTCAGCAGCTCGAACTCATATTTCTTCTCTTTGCGCGAGATGCTGAGCAGGTTGCTCACCACCTGCGATGCGCGCAGCCCGGCCGACTCAATCAAGGTGACCGCTTCAATGGCGTCTTCCTGGTCTTTGGGCAGCTCGCGCTTGAGGATCTGGCTGTTGGCGATGATCGCCGCCAGGGGGTTGTTGATCTCGTGCGCCACCCCGGCTGCCAGTTGACCCACCGCAGCCAGCTTTTCAGATTGGATCAGGTTGGCTTCCAGGTTGCGCCGTTCGGTCACATCCTGTTCAAAAATGATCACCTGGTGGGGCAGATTGGTTTTTTCCTGGATCGGGAAGGTGGTGATCTCCCATTCGATGAAGCGATCCTGATCGATCCAGTCGCGCGAGAAGCGCGTGGTGATGACCCCCGAACTGAAGGTCTCATACACCCGGCATGCCGGGCAGGGATCGCTGCGGTGGTAGAGCTGCTCGTAACACTTGCGCCCCACCTGTTCGCTGGGGTGCTTGTCGATGCGGTTGCTGCGCTTGATGTTGACCGAAATGAGCGTGAACGCGCGGTCCACGATATATACCGAGGAGGGGATGCTGTCGAACAGGGTGCGCAGCGTGTTGCGCGAGTTGATGATCTCCCATCGACTGGCTTCCAGGTCAGCCACTGCCACCCGCAAGCTGAACAGGTTGCGCTGCGACTGCACGGACCGGGTTAAGAGAACGGAGAGCAGGTCGAGCAGACCTTTGCGAATGTGGTCGTTCGTATCCAGCAGCGGGTTCAGCAGCACCACTGCGCCAATCGTGCAGCCACCGCTGCTCAGGTTGGAACAAATCACGTTCTCAACCTGCACCCCCACAACCGTGGTGAGCAGCATGGGCAGGTTGGTGTCACTGCACAGGTTCTCGCTATAACAATTGCCTTCCTCATTTGCCGTGAAGTAAAGCAGGTTCTGGATATTCACGCTGGTGCGGTCCACCCAGTCATTGCGATATCCCAGCTGTTTTTTCACCGCCAGGTGCGGATTCTTTTCATCCAACAGCACCAGAACCACATCTTCGGCTTCAAACAGCACCTGCAGGCTCATCAGGTAAGCCCGCTCCGTCAGGTTGGGGTCCTGGTCGTCCGTATTGGCATTTGAGAACATTTGCAGCGCCAGCAATTCGCGGCTCGAGCTGACCGGGTCAACATTGCCGCGCCGCATGACAATCATGCGCGAGAGGGTGCGGACATACAATTCCCAACGTGGAAGCTCTTCCGGCGTGATCGGCTTACCCCATAAATACAGTCCACCCACATATTCATCTTGAAATGAAGCGGGGATATACCCGCTCAGACCCAGATCATTCCCGCGCAGATCGGTGCCGGGATGCTCCATCAATTGATGGACCAGATCCGCCATTCTGCTGGAAGGATCTTCAACTTGTCTGCGGAGTGAAGGGGGCAGGTTGTGGTAAACCCAGAAAAACGGCAAGCCGCGACTGTTGATGCGCACCTGCAGCGCGGCGCAGTCGCAGTTGAGTTCCTTTAACATGATTTCCAGGGCAACAGACAGGCTGGCATAGACATCATCAGAACCAGCCAACAGGTCGTTGATCTGCTCAACGACCTTAAAATCATTCATCTTAATAGTCTCGCCTGGAATGACGTCGCTCATTAATGGGAACCAGTAGCATCCTCATCAGGAAGTTGAATGGTGTAGCCATATCCCGACACCGTGCGAATGAAGATCGGGTTGCGCGGATCGGACTCGATCCGTTCGCGCAGATTCTTGATATGCACGCGCACCAGATCCGGGCGTCCGGCGTCGGAGGGGTAGTCCCACACCTCGTCCAGCAACCGGGTGGGTGAGAAAATTTCACCGGGATGGGTCATCAGGTGATACAGCAGGTCATACTGCACCGGCGTCAGGCGGAATTTGCCCATATTGGGGCTGGAAAACTCGTAGGTCCGGGTGTTGAGGGAATAACCCCCAATGTTGATCACCCGGTTCTCCGGTTTGGGGATGGGGATAGTCTTCATTTCCGCGGCAGCCGAGGGGCGCGCCTCCACCACATCCGTTGCCTTGTCTTTGGCCATTTGCCGCGTGCGGCGCAAAATAGCGCGAATGCGCAGCAGCAGTTCATCCACATTAAATGGCTTGCTCAGGTAATCGTCTGCGCCGGCTGAAAGCCCGGTGATCTTGTCCTCATCCTTGGATTTTGCGGTGAGAAAGAGGATCGGCACTTCCTGCAGCACGGCATCGGCGCGCATTTCGCGGCAAACCGCATACCCATCCATGCCAGGCATAATCACGTCCAAAATGACAATGTCGGGCGGTTCACGCCGCGCCGCTTGCAACCCCTCAACCCCGCTGTTCTTAACCCGCACGTGATATTCACCACCGCGCAAACAACGCTCGATGGTTTTTGCAACAATCTCATCATCTTCTATGATCAAGACGTTGGCTGGATTCACGCTTCACCCCCGGATGGTAGAAGGATTTCAAAACAGGTAAAATCTCCGTCAGTAGAGACGGTGATGGACCCTTGATGACGACGAATAATTTCTCGACAAATCGTCATTTCCATTCCATTACTCGAAGAATCCGCAGTTGGAATCAAAGTTGGATCGAAAATTGTCGAAAGGTCGGGATCAGAGGGTATACCCTCTACTAAAACTTGTAACATTATATATCCATTTTGGCTTAATGTAGCGTTAATGTGTAATCTCTTGGGTGCAGGAGCATTGGTCAGCGATGGCGCCGCCAGCAGGAAATTGATCCACAAATCGATCAATTGCTGCCGGAAACCCATCACCCGCACCGGCGTCTCGGGCAGGTTGATGACCAGGTTGATCAGCTCCGCTTGATATTGGGCGCTGCACAAAATCAAGGCCTGCTCAATCGTATCGCCCACCGAAACCAGGGTGCGCTCCTCATCCGCGCTTGCCGAAAATTTCATCAACGAATCGACCACCTGCTGCGCCCGCCAGCCTGCGCGCACAATCGCCTCTGCGGATACATACGCTTCCAGCCCGGGGTTCAGGTCGTGCAGCAGCATTTGCCCCTCGGCGATGACCGTGGTGAGCGGGTTGCTGATCTGGTGCGCCACCGATGCCGCCAACCGCCCCACCGAAGACAACCGGGCTGACTCGGATAGACGCTGCTGGGCAGATCGCACCTCGGCTTCCATCACCAGGCGCTCGGTCACATCCCGTCCCACCGCCTGAAAGGCGCTGATCTCTGTGTTTTCACCGGGAAGATGCTCGACCCGCCGGATGATCCAGGTCAGCCAGCGCTCTTTCCCCGCGATCAGGACACGATGCGTCACCTCTCCCACCGGTTTTTCGGTGGAAAGGCTGTTCAACAATTCCACAACCGGGGCGCGATCCTCTTCGATGACCGTCGCCAGGAAGTTGCCGCCGCGCACAGCCCCGTAATAGCGGGCATAGGCTTCATTGATAAAGGTCAGGGCGCCGTCCATGCGGAAGCGGCAGATCATCTCGGTCTGGTGCTCATCCACAATGGCGCGGTAGCGCGCCTC
>JACRAG010000293.1 GCA_016213455.1 Anaerolineae bacterium
AAAAGCTGCAGCGGAGCAACAGGCTTTGTTGATCCCCACCGCCACTGCCACCATTGAGACCCCGCCTCCCACGCCCATGCCCACCATGCCCCCGCCCGGATACACTATCTTATTCGGCGGTGAAGCGCCAAAGCCGCAAGTGATCGTTGTACAAAAATCCAACGGCGGTGGCGGTGGTGGTGGAGGCGGGAATCATGAGCCGCCTCCCACGAACACTGGTTCCTCATAATGCAGCATCGTTTGCCTTTCCGTGCGATGGGTTGTGAAATGCTCGCAATTTTGGAGCAGGATTCTGAATCCATGCCCCCTATTTTGAACGAGATCCCGGCCTGGTTTGAGGAATGGGAAGAGTCGCTCAGCCGCTTCCGACTTAACTCGGAGCTGTCTCGCCTCAACCGGACATTTGACCAGCCTGTGGAAGTCAGCGAGGCGTTCTGGGATGTCTTTCAAACCGCATTGTGGGCGGACGAGTTGACGGAAGGACTCGTCACGCCCACCGTGTTGGATGCGGTCATCGGAGCAGGCTACGACCGTCCCTTTGCCAACCTGCCCGCTTATCAAACCGATTCCATGATGCCAACGCTGATCGAGAACCATCCCCTCTCCATGATTGTCACGGATGAATCAGCCCGCACCATCAACCTGCCTTTTGGAGTGCGCCTTGATTTTGGGGGCATTGCCAAAGGCTGGGCCGCGCATCAAACCGTGGAGCGCCTGCAAGAATATGGCTCATGCCTGATGAACTGCGGCGGTGACATTGCCATCAGCGGTCCGCGGGCGGATGGCAGGCCATGGCCCATCGGCGTATCGAATCCATTCGAAACGGGAACCAACCTCGAGGTCATGTATGTGAAGCGTAGTGGGGCGGCCTCTTCGGGAAAAGATCGCCGTCATTGGAATCGGAATGGAAAATTCCAACACCACATCATCAATCCCCTTACAGGGATGCCCGCGGAAACAAATTTACTGCGTGTGACCGTGGTCGCCCCCACTGCAATGGAGGCCGAGGCCGCCGCCAAGACAGCTTTCATCCTCGGTTGGGAAAAAGGGCTGGAGTGGATCGAATCTCAGCCTGCCTTCGCAAGCTTGATGATCCTTGATGATGGCGGGATCATCTACAGCCAAAAAATGCAGGAGTATTTGCAAGGAGTAAGCAATGAATCAAAATCAAAGTGAATTCAATGAATCGTCCGTAAATTTGCAATCATTTGTGCTTTTTCTTTTAGCATCCACCTTTGGCCTGTTGGTTGCAATTTTATTGCTGCCGATCTTTTTGCCCAACATGGCATATTCATTAGGCGGGGACGGCCCCAAAGTTTATTGGTATCTTTCGCGCGCAACCGCTTTTGTTTCGCTGTCCCTGCTTTGGCTTTCCATGGCGCTGGGGTTGGGCATTACCAGCAAAACGGCCAGGTTGTGGCCCGGCTTGCCGGCCACCTTTGCCATTCATGAATATGTAAGTTTGCTTGGCCTGGCTTTCGCCATATTCCATGTCCTTGTCATTTTGGGCGACCATTACATAAAATTCACCCTCCTGCAATTGCTTGTCCCATTCAGCACCGTGGACTATCGTCCCTTCTGGGTGGGCATCGGTCAATTTGGTTTTTACGTGTGGGCCATCGTGGCGGCCAGTTTTTACATCCGCCAGGCCATCGGGCAAAAGCTTTGGCGTTTCCTGCACTACGCCAGCTTCGGCATGTATTTTCTTGGAATCATGCACGGCATTTTTAGCGGCACAGATACGAGCATGAGTTGGGCGCAGAATTACTACTGGTTCTCCGCCGGAAGCCTGATCTTCCTGTTCTTCATCCGCTTTATCGGAGCTTTGATCAATTTCTTATTCCCGATGAAGAAACAAGTTCCCGCCCCGCGTCCCACTCAGGGATAACTGCTTCGGTTTCGAGATTCATTTTCTTCGCTGACAAAAAACGGGCGACCATTCTAAAATGGTCGCCCGTTTTTATTTTACGAATTACGAAACACGCATCACGCACTTCACTCTTTCACTTCACCGTCGATCACATCGCCGTCCTTCGGTCCAGCGGATGGGCCGCCTTCAGGCTGGGGTTGTCCCTGCGCGTATAACTGCTGGCTGAGCGCATGGAAGGTGTTTTGCAGTTCTTCGGTGAGCTTCTTGATTCGCTCCACATCTTCACCTTGCGCGGCCTGCTTCAACTCACTGACCTTGCTTTCAATCGAGCTTCTTTCAGCGGCGGGTACTTTGTCACCGAGATCGCGCAATGCTTTGTCGATTTGATAAGTGAGATTATCGGCATTGTTCTTGATCTCGATCACTTCGCGACGCTTCTTGTCCGCGGCTTCATTCTGACGGGCTTCCTGCACCATACGTTCGATGTCGTTCTTGTTTAGGTTTGTGGAAGCGGTGATGGTCACTTTTTGTTCCTTGCCAGTGGCCTTGTCCTTCGCGGTCACGTGCAAAATGCCGTTCGCGTCTATGTCGAAGGTCACTTCCACTTGTGGAATGCCGCGCGGCGCAGGTGGAATTCCATCGAGTCGGAATCGGCCAAGGCTCATGTTATCGTTCGCCATGGGACGTTCGCCCTGCAAAACGTGAATGTCTACAGCAGTCTGGTTATCCGCCGCGGTGGAGTACACCTCTGTCTTGCGGACGGGGATGGTGGTATTGCGTTCGATCATCACGGTCATCACACTGCCCATCGTTTCCACACCGAGGGAGAGCGGGGTTACATCGAGCAGCAAAATATCCTTCACTTCGCCGCCGAGCACACCGCCCTGGATGGCCGCGCCGATTGCCACAACCTCATCAGGATTCACACCCTTGTTGGGTTCCTTCTGAGTTAATTTCCGCACCAGGTCTGCGACCATCGGCATCAGTGTGGAGCCGACGACCAGAACCACATCATCGAGTTTGCCCGCGCTTAAGCTGGCATCTTTCAAAGCAGCTT
>JACRAG010000294.1 GCA_016213455.1 Anaerolineae bacterium
TCGACATCTGGCGAAGTCAGGCCTGCCGCGCGCTCGAAATGGTCGCCGGATGGGCAGGCGCTCCAGACAGAATCGTCCTTGAAAACCTGGAAGGGTATCCCATTGATCTTCTGGAGCCCATCTTCGATCAGGTTCCAGTCAGCCGGTGCGTGGATATCGGTCACCTCTGGTTGGATGGACGGGACCCGCTGCCATATCTGTTCAGGGCACTCGACCGCACCCGCGTCATTCACATTCACGGTGTTCACCACCAGGATCACCAATCCCTCGCCTATGTACCGCACAATGAACTCGATCGGGTGCTGGCAACATTGGTGGAACACCAATACACTGGCATATTAACCATGGAAGTGTTTGGTGAAGATGATTTCAACTCTTCACGCACGGCCATTTACGATAGCCTGCAACGGTTAAATTTGGAGGGATGATGAGCCAATCCATGACTTTCATTTTAGGAGGCGCGCGCAGCGGCAAATCTGCGTATGCGCAGCAGATCGCGGAGGAATCCGGGCAAAGCGTCCTTTTTGTCGCCACAGCCACCGCCGGCGACGATGAGATGCGCCAGCGCATCGCCAATCACCGCGCCAGTCGTCCACAGCACTGGCATACGCTCGAGGCACCTTTACAGGTGGGTGAACAAATTGCCAAAGCGCCTGCCGCCGATATTGTTCTGCTCGACTGCCTGACCCTGCTGGCGAACAATGTGCTCTTTTCCCTGCCCGAGGATCCCAGTGAAGCTCAATTCCAGCACGCCATGGACCGGGAGATTGAGGGCATTCTCACCGCCTGGCGCGCATCCACCAGCCGCTGGCTGGTGATCTCAAACGAAGTCGGTCTGGGGTTGGTTCCAGCTTACCCGCTCGGCAGGCTGTATCGGGATGTACTCGGTCGAGCCAATCAACAGGTTGCGCGTGCTGCAGATCAAGTCCTCCTGTTGGTCGCAGGCTTGCCCTTAAAAATAAAATGACCCCGGTTTGCCGGGGTCTTCTCATCCTCAATCAATCGCCTTCTCCCACAAGCGGAAATCGCGCAGTATGGATCCGCCTGTGAACTCCCTGACGAGTGAATTGTCCGGAACCAGGTCAAGATCAAGCGGCAGGAACCAGTCCAAGAAAGCCAGGAGGCGCTTGGCTTCAATAAATTCAGCCGTGCCGTGCGGCACCTGGCGCAGAAGCGGTTCCACCAGGGGTTTCAACACTGCCAGTTCATAAACCAGCGCCGAGTTAAACAACATATCCGCATTTTCCTGGTAGGGGAAAATGTGCCGCTTCTCACCTCTACGCACTGACTCCCACCGGCCGATGGTGTTCAACGCCGAATATCCGCGTTCTCGGGCGTCCCGCACGATCCGGCGAATCAACCGGCTGTCGGTGGTGGAGATACGATTGTGCCGGTCCAGGTTAATTTGTGTGAGGCAGGACACATATATTCGGAACGTCTCCTCAGGCCCGAAATCCGGCAGCAGCCGGGGATTCAACCCATGGATCCCTTCCAAAATGATCATCTGATCTTTTTCGAGGTGGACAATTTCCCCAGGCGCGCTCCGTCCCAGTCGAAAGTCAAATTTCGGCAGCTGCACTTCTTCACCTGCCACCAACCGCTTCAAGTGATCTGCCAGAAGGAGCGTATCCAACGCCTCGAGCCGCTCAAAATCGTACTGACCGTTTTCGTCGCGCGGGGTTCGCTCGCGTTCCACAAAATAATTGTCCATCTCAATCGGCAGTGGAGAAATGCCCTGAGCCAGCATCTGCACTGCCAGGCGCTTGGATGTGGTCGTCTTGCCGGAAGAGGAAGGCCCGGCAATCAACACAATCCGCGCCGTTTTGCTGCGTTCGGTCACACGCCGGGCAATTTCAGCCAGCTGCAATTCGTGCAGCGCCTCAGCCACCAGGATGATCTCGCGAATTCGACCGGACTGGATGGCGTCATTCAACGCGCCCACATACTCGATCCCCAGGCGCTCCAACCAGCTGCTGTATTGGCGAAAACTGGCCAACAGTTTGGGATATTCTGGCATAGGCGAGAGCTGGTTGGGGGCGTGCCGCCGAGGAAATTGCAGCACAAAGCCCTCATGGTCCTGAGTCCGTAGATCAAACCAGCGCAGATAACCGGTTGAGGGGACCATATACCCGTGGTGGTAATCGCGATAATCCCCGATGGCATACAGCACCAGGCTGTCTTTCTGACGGGTTTTCAATAGACGGACTTTCTCAACCATCTTCCGCGCCGCGAAGAGATCCCTGGCCTCCTGCAACGGGACCACGCTGCGTTCTAGGCGCACATCGGCGTCCACCAATTCCTGCATACGCGTTTTTAGCTGGGCCAGCTCAACTTCAGAAAGTGACGGTCGCCCAGAAACCTGGCAGAAATAACCGCCCGAAGAAACCGAATGGTCCACCGAAAGCATCGCCGGCGAGAACAATTGCTCAAAAGCCACTTCCAGCAAGAAAACCAGCGAACGCCGGTAAATTCTCGCCCCATCCGCATCCGCCAGGGTAACCGGTTGCACCCGGGAATCGTAGTTGATGGGATAAGTCAATTCGCGCAGTTCATTGTTGACCACCGCGCCGAGGATCAGCGGATGTCCCCATTCCGGCAGGGCGCGAAGGAAATTCTCCAGGCTGGTTCCGCGCGGACCATTGAATACCCGGTTATCCGGAAGGGTAATTTCAACCGTTGAGCGGGGAGTAACCTCAGAAATAATAACGGGTTCTGTTTTCGAATCCATGATAAGCCTTCACTTTAACAACTTGATCGTCACATCTTCAGGGAGCGCCAGGCCTGACTCCACTTCCACTGCTTTGATGATTCCAACTGGAACCGGACAGGCAGCATGCGGGCAAATGCTGCTGCCCTGCATTAACACAGTGGATGTCCCTTTGCGATTGGATATCTCATCCATAGGGTTAACGGATTGCAAATTTTGGGCCAATTTCTGAATGGACTTGCACTCACTGGTGATGGTCAAAACACACAGCTCACCATCCATGGAGGCATCCACCACGGTTCTGAATCCACAAATACCGGAGTAAATTTCAGCTTTTGCCATATAAAAATTATAAACCCCGCACAGAAAAAGTGAGAAAATCGTAAGGCGGCCGTAAAGCCGCCTTACGAAAATTCGGATTTTCAAGCACGCATTACGGAACGCGGATCAATTCCACCTGAGCAAAATCATCCGGTGTAAGTTGTTCCACAGCCGACATGCTGGATGTGTACGTGGATAACATCTGCTCCTGGGTCAATTCCTGCTCGGCGCCCCATGCCAGATCTATGATGCGGGTCTGAGTATTATCTCCAGCGCCGCCACCGAAGCGCCATTCACCGCCATCTGCCGTCACATCGCGCACCCGCCAGACCCCTGTACTCGGGAAACCTTCCTGTCCCATCACCATGGCGGCAAAGCCCCATGTTGCCGGATCGCCTTCGCCAAACGCACTCAACGGGACACGCAGACTGACAGATTGCGCCGTCGTATCCACCAGGATTTTCATCTCAGCCGTAGAGACAGGCTTGGGCTCCAACGTCGCCGCATCTGGCGCAAATATACCCGGCGTCCAACCTTCAGCCCACAGGGCATATTCCCAACCATTGCCTTCGGTCAATGCCGCGTTCCGTCCAGGCAACATCAACCGCGCTCCTGTACCGGCTCCAGGATCTTTATCGACATATACATCGATGGTCTGGATAGCCAGGTTATTGCCCGAACCCCACGGATTGGGCACCGGGCCATTAAAGGTGATTTTGAAGATTATGTTCTTCTCATCAGAGGCAACAGAGAAGCTCTTGATATCAAAAGCCCCAGGCAGGAACACATTATTGGTCGGGTACTCAAAGCTCCCCGGACCGTGGTCGTCTCCCTGGGGATCTTCCACAGTGAACAACACCTGTGCAGAGCTGATCTCCGGCAGAATGAGTTGAGCCGGACCACCGGTTGGGAGCGACTGGTTGGCTGGTTGCACCACCGTGGCGATGCGCAGATCATCTCCCGCCTCCAATTCACCCAATGCGGTCAACGGGATCGAAAACTCGCGCACCTGGCCCTGGGCGGCACTCACCCCAACAGGCTCAACTTTATCCCAACCGGTATTGCTGGCTTTATACAACATCAGGTCATCTTGAGCAGTCCATTCCACCAACAGGTTGGCGGGGGTCGTCAACAGTTGAGCCGGTTCGCTGCCCAATTTTCGCGAAAAGTTATACGCAGTTTCACTGCGCGGTGCGAGGAAGTAGAATCCCACTCGTTCAACGGGTGTGAGCGATTCCCCAAACTCCATTTTCAAGTAAAGGTTCTTTGCGTCCAGCGTCATTGCCAGCCCGGTCGCCGGCGACTGCCCTTCAGCCGGATAATTGGCAGCCTTGGCCCATTCGCCTTCAGCGGCTACCCCATCCACCACGGGCGTAGACAAACCATCCAGTGCGCTGGCAGAAGGGATCGGCCTCAAGCGGGTGATGGGCACCTGCACAAATTCGGGAACCTCGCGCCCCAAGGCCTGGTACACCGAAGCCAACAGCGCCCGGTAACCGGTATCAAAATAATCATCCGCGCCGGAATCCTGGTCACTGCCGTACCACCAGAACCAGTCCGAGCCTTCTGCCAGGTACATGAAATCGCGCGCGCGATCGATATTTTCAGGGGCAACCTTGCCGCTGCGTACTGCGCCATCCAGAGCCTGGCGAGTGCGCAGCAGATAATTCCAGGCAGTCGTCTCTTCAGGTTCACCAATCCAGGTATCATAATTGGGGCTGAACCAGGCAGACGGGAACAACTTGTCCAGCTTTCGTTGTTCCGGGAACATGGCAAGATACTCTGACGGTGTGACGGTCTTGATTGTCTTGCTCTCGGACAAATTCCTGTACAGCGCTTTGAGGAAACCCTTGCCATCGTTATCGTAGTTCTCCCAGGCGTTTTCACCGTCCAGGATGATACTCACCAGGTTTGGCCCCTGCACATCGTCCGAGTTCAATTTTTCTCGAATGTCTTCCAACCGCTGCATCACATCCGCTGCTGCGGCATCGGCATCCATCCCGGAATAGGTAAAACCAATCTTGTCCGAGATGGTCACATCACGGAAGATCATATCCACCGAACCGCCGGCGATCGGGCTGTTGGCAGCCGTATCAACCTGGTAAGGTCGGTACAACTCATCAGCCTGCTGGACGGTTTCACTTGAATCACGGGTAAAGCTGTCGATTCCCAGTGATTTCGCCAGTACAAACTCGCCCGTTGCCATCCACTCAAATCCGGCATTGGCCACCAGGGGCACAATTTCCTGAGCCACTGCGCCTTCTCCGGGCCACAATCCGCGCGGTTTCCGGCCAAAATTCTCGCGGTAAATTTCCACGGCTTTCTCAAGGTGAACCTGGGCATCCTGCGGGTAGAAGAAACGTCCTTCCGGCAGTTCAGCCGTTGGATTGCCCGTCAGAGCCAGGTTGGAGTCATAAATCAATGGCAGAATGGGATGCGCATACGGTGTGGTGATCACTTCAATCTGGCCCGCGTCCTGCATTTCGCGGTGAACCGGAACCACCGCAGCCATGATGCGGCTGATTTCAGAGAAGAGCACACGTTTATCCGATTCACTGAAGCCGGCATCCTTCTTCACCAGGCCCGCCAATGGTTCTTTGGCCAACTCATCCGGATCGATCCAGCCAAGGTTGAACCAGATTTGCAAATCACGGAAATCCTGCTCGGTGAAAGCCGACATAGCAGCCGCGATGGCGGCATCATCGGTTCCACCGCGCTTATCCAATAATGCTGCATAACCTGGGTGAACCTTGATGATATGATCCCAGTTGGCATCGAAGAAACGGCGTAAAATGAAATCCTTATCCGCGTCCGTCAGTTCAGCGGCTGGAATTTCGGAAAGCTCCCAATATCGGTCTTTGGCGCCGTTATTCACAAAATCATTGATTTGGCGAAGCAAAACCGGGGTAAGGTTGATCGTAACCTTTAGATCCGGGTAATCCTTCAGCATAGCCGCCATATCGTAATAGTCTTTGGTGGCATGCACCCGCACCCAGGGCCGGGTATAAACACCTTTTTCATCTTTGTAATACAGAGGTTGGTGTTGGTGCCATACCAGGGCGAGGTAAAGGGGTTCTTCCTCAACGACGGGTTCAATCGGCGCAGGTTCAACCGGAGTGGTGGCAGTCGCTTCTGTAATGGGGGTATTGGTCGGCGCAGGCGTCACCTGCGCGCAGGAAGCTATGATTAAGGAGAGAACCACCAGGAATGAAATCAGTTTGGCGTCTTTTTTCACGGGGACTCCTCATTCAGACAATATGAACTCGTAAAGACATTCCTTCACGAGATTATTCCGATTGGATTAGCGGTCAGCCAGATGATGAAGCGAGATGGATAAGGCCTGGACGATGGCGCCTATGGCACAGGAATGTTTTCCCAACAATGCCGCAGTGATCCGCACATTGCGCGATGCCACCACCAGGCTGCGCCGCTGTACAGTTAGACGAATAGGCTCCAGGAGCAAATCGCCAATTTGGCCAACCGAGCCACCCACGACGACCATACTCGGGTTAAACAAGTTGACAACATTGGCAATAGCTGTTCCCAAGTGCATGCCCGCTTCGGCTGTCAGGCGTTGGGCCAGATGATCACCCTGCCGGGCCGCGTTCATCACATCTGCCACAGTGATTTTTTCGGTCAGCATCTGGTCTGCCAGAATGGTTCGCTGCCCCATCTTCACCGCTTCCATGGCTTTTCGGGCAATCGCCCCACCGCCTGCGATCGCTTCCAGGCACCCACGGTTACCGCAGGTGCACAAAGGCCCGTTCTCGTCGATGGTGATATGCCCGATTTCTCCGGCGCATCCGGTTGCTCCGCGATAAACCTGTCCATCCAGCAGCAGTCCTGCACCAATCCCGGTTCCAACTTTTATGTATGCCAGGTTTTTTTCACCGCGACCAGCACCGTAAGCCCATTCGCCCACCGCGCCTAATTCTGCATCATTGTTCAGCGAAACCGGCAGCCCGGTTTTTTCTTCGAGGAAAGCGCGGATCGGATATCGGTCCCAACCCGGCATGATTGGCGGACCGCTGACGGTTCCTTCGCTTTGCACAATCGGGCCTGGAACACCAATGCCAATCGCGCTGATATCTTTGAGGGTTTTTCCGGCTTCCAGTAAAAGCTGGTCAATTAATTTACACACCACCGGCAGAGA
>JACRAG010000299.1 GCA_016213455.1 Anaerolineae bacterium
ACCAGCACCTGGGCATCGCCGGCGAAAGGCAGGCCAAAGGCTTCACCCTGGACCAGGGCCAGTTCGCGGGCATATTCGTACCAATCCGGATCATCGATCAAGGCAGACAGGCCATCCAAAGGAACCAGCATGCCTTTCAAGGCCGCCGTCTCCATGTCGGGGCGCGGCAGTGCCACCACCGAAGGCAGCGCCATCGGCGCCGCGGCGCTGGCAGCCGCCATTGACTCCAGCAGGCTGCTGGGACCGCCGATGGCTTTCAGGCGGACTTTAATCGCGTACCCCTGCTCCTTCTCGAACTGTTCCAGGCGCTGCTGCAGCAACCTGGCTGCCAGGTTTTCAGCCTGGGGGTCAAATTCGGGGGGCAGCCACAACACCAGTTCGCGCGGAACCACAATCGTAGCTGTGGGAATCACTTCCGGCGTGGTCAGGGGCTGTGGGGTGACCTCTGGCGTGCCCTGCGGGGTCGGCGTCGCCGGAACTGGAATCCAGCCCGGCAGGCTGTCGCATCCGGCAGCCAGAGACACCAGACAAAACGCCGCGACCAGCCATACCACCCGGGATATCCATCCCCTGCGACGAACCGGCATGGGATTCAGCTCAGATTGACCGGGTTGGTCAGCAGTTCAACCAGCAGCCGTACCGAAAGCTGCACGTCGTTCGCATCCACCATCTCGGACGGGCTGTGAATATAGCGTGTGGGAATGGACATGCAGCCCGAAGGCACGCCGGAACGGGTCAGCTGGATGGCGCGCGCATCGGTCGTGCCCGCTTCCAGCACTTCCAACTGGTACGGGATACCGGCTTTTTCAGCGGTTTCAGCCATCCAGCGCACCACCCGCGGGTCCGCCAGCATGCCGCTGTCGCGCACCTTCACCGTCGGGCCTTTGCCGAGGGCAACTTCCATCTTTACACCCTTGGGTGTATCACCGGTGCGGGTCACATCCACTGCCAGGCCCAGGTCGGGGTCGACGCCGTAAGCCGCAGTGGTTGCCCCACGCAGGCCAACTTCTTCCTGGGTGGAGAACACGAAATACAGTTCGTGCGGGCTGAATTTCAGATCCTTCAAGGCCTCAATCATCACCGCCACCGCGATGCGGTCATCCATGGCTTTGGAGACCATGCGGCTACCGATCTCTACGAAGGGACGGTCGAAGACGCCCACGTCGCCGACTTTCACCGGCGAGGAAGCGCGGTCTGCTGCGCCAACATCGATGTACAACTGCTCCATCGAAGGTAATTTATCCGGCGATTCGGAACGTTCCATATAGATGAGGCCGGGGGTCCCATTGAGGAACTTGACCCGTCCGCCGATGCAGGTCGCCGGAGAGACGCCGCAGATGGTGGTGAAGCGCACAAAACCTTTTTCATCGACGTGCGTGACGATCACGCCAATCTCATCCATGTGCCCAGAGACCATGATGCGCATGCCGTCCGGGCCTTTGACACCCTTGCGCGCGATCAGGTTACCCAGCGCATCCACCTTGATTTCATCAACCAGCCCGGCAATTTCCTTGCGCACCACTTCGCGCACTGCCCCTTCATAACCAGACGGGCCAACAGCTTCGACCAGTTTTCGGATCAGATCCTTCATAGTAGCTCTCCAGACTAGAAACCTGTTCAACGCAACCCAAAAGGGTGGGCTGCGCGCAATTTTTTAGCGATCAGCCGCCAGCACCTGGCGGTCCAGGCGCAGCAGCGCGTGATAAACCAGCGCCAGGGTGTGCTGCCAATCCGATTGGCGCGCCACCATGATGGCGGTGTGCGCGTATCGCCCCGGCACGGAAATCGATACCGAAGGCACGCCAGCCCGCACCCGGTGAATAGAGCCAGCATCTGTACCGCCGCCGCCAGGCTGGCGGAACTGGTAAGGAATACCCATCTGCTCGCCGGTTTGCGCCAGGTGACGGATCAGGCGCGGATCGGAAAGCGTGCCTGAATCGGTGATATAAATCGCCGGTCCGGCATCCAGGCGGGTGTTGTAGCCGCCGTTTTCCAGATCATCCCAACTGGGCAGGTCCAGCGCCGGGGTCGAGTCAATCGCAATCGCCAGATCGGGGTCAAATCCGTAGGCAGCCACGCGCGCTCCACGCAGACCAATCTCTTCCTGCACGCTGAACGAGCATAACAGCTCCACGTTTTCAGGCGCATGGCGCAGCAGCTCAATCAAAGTCGCCACACCCAGGCGGTCATCCAGCGCTTTGGCAAAGAAGGACGGCCCTACCTGGCGGAATCGCGTAGCGAAGGTGGCCCGGTCGCCGACTTTGACCTTACTGCCGCCGTTCAGGCCCACATCGATGCGCAGCGCCTCGATGGGAATTTTGCTTTCCGTCTCACCGTGCTCCGTCAGGTGAATGGGCTTGGCGCCAATCACACCCGGCACATTATCCTTGCCGACCTGCACCATTTTTCCCGGCAGGGTGCGCGCGTCAATACCGCCCACCGGAACGAATTCGAACAGACCGTCTTTGGCGTCTTCCACAATCATGAAGCCAATCTCGTCCATGTGCGCGTCCAGCATCACACGCAGCGCATTGCCGGTTTTGGCTTTCTTCACCGCCAGCACATTTCCAAGCGCATCCACGCGCACTTCATCAGCCAGCGGTTTGACTTCTTCCAGCACAATCTTGCGCACTTGCTGCTCGTCACC
>JACRAG010000295.1 GCA_016213455.1 Anaerolineae bacterium
CCGGATATAGCGCGAGCCGTCTTCCATGGCGACAGCCTGCGCCAGCACCGGATCCAGAATTTTCTTATTATGGAAAGTGGACTCGTTCTGGCAGCACCACAGGGCAATACAGGGGTGATTGACAAGCAAACGGACCATATCTCGGATTTGCGAAACCGCATCGCGCGTCACCTCGATACTCTCGATATACCCCCACTGCAGGGCAAAATCCTGCCAGGCGATGATCCCGGCCCGGTCCAGGGCGGTGTAAAATTCATCCCGGTTGACATGCACGCACACCCGCACGCCGTTGATTGAAGCATTGCGTAACAGTTCGATGTCACGGGCAATCATGCTTTGATCATATTCGCCCAACCACAGTGTCGGCACAACGTTGGTTCCACGCACAAAGAACCGCTGTTTGTTGAGCCACCATTCCCCGGTCTGGGGGTCCAATCGCAGCTCTCGCATACCAATTTCGATTTGATGCCGGTCAACTTCTTGACCATCCCGCTTAAGGATGACGGTGAGTGGCTCGAGATGCGGTTCGCCCATATCCCAGGTCCACCACAGTTCAGGCTCAGGCACCTGAACCACAAGCGTGTGCCGCTGCCCATCCTGGGTTTGCCGGATCATTTGCTCAGCGATACCCGCCGGCGATTCCTCAGCGCCGATCCTGGCAATTACCTGGTAGTTTGCTTTGGGGCCAAAAACCTCAACTTCCACAAGCACCATCGCCTGGAAGCTCGTGTCATCCTCCGGATCGGGTTCGAATCCCAAGACTAAATCTTCCGGCGCCTTTTGCGGAACCAGGGTTGTGCTCGTTCGCACATGACCAACAAAGGCAGCAGGCCGTGTTTCGAGCAGCACATCATTCCATATGCCGCCGCTGTTCTGATCCTGACCGGTTTCCAAATTCCAACTGCCGGGTCGGCAATCCCAATGGCTGATCACACCCTTGATCATCCGTTTGTGATGCGGCCAGACTGTGCCAGGCTCCTCCAAAGGGTCGGTCACTTCCACAACAATCTGATTTTCACCAATAATTACCGCTTCGGTGATATCAAAGCCAAAGGTCTGAAAATACCCCTCGTGTTGACCTACAAGGGTATCGTTGATCCATACCTTCGCGTAATAATCCACCCCTCGAAACATAACCCACAGGCTCGTTTCGCCAGCCTGTAAACCGTCAAATACGAAACTGCGCTGGAAACGAACCCGACCGTGAAAGTTGTTTAATCCCCGTAACTGCCAGTTCATCGGCAGTTCCATTTCGCCGGAAACTGGAAGATGATCGGTATTCTCCACCATGCCATCGAGTTTCAATAACACATTGGCGACCGGTTCAAACTTCCATGTTCCATTGAGTGAGAACGTTCTACGCATTGACTGCACCTTTCCGTTAATAGATTGAAGTTTCCTTTAATCGCTGTGTAATCTTAAGGTCGATCGGAATACCCGTTGATTGCAACGCCAGCAGGCAGGCGCCCAGCACCGGCGGCAGTTCTGCGCGCGTCACCTGGCTGAAAGGCAGCGCATTGCGGATGGCGGTGATCAGTGGGTCCACAAAAACCTCGCCGGCATTAAGCAGCCCACCCACCAGCGCCACCTCGCACGGCGCGTTATGCGACCCTTGCATTTCCAGTTTCCGCGCCACCGCCTGAACACATTCGGCCACATCCTGCGCAGCCTGTTGAACCAGGCCCAGCGCGCACGCATCTCCCGCCGAAGCCGCCTCGATCACCAGCGGCGCCAGGGCTGCCACGCTGGAACGAGTCATATCGGTGGCATATACGCGGTGCATGATGTCGAGGATGCCCTCAAGTTTCAACGCCTTGCGGATCTTTTCCTCCAGCAGAGTGGTGGGAATGCGTCCATCATACGACATGACCGCGGCGCGCAGCGCCTGCACGCCCAGCCAGTAGCTGGAGCCTTCGTCTCCCATCAAATGGCCCCATCCACCGGCCCGCCAATCCGCGCCATCGGATCTTCGCCCGTAGCACGAAGAACCGGTGCCGGTGATCTGCACAATTCCGGGCCGGCCTGAAAGTCCGCCCGCCAGCGCGATGCGGCAGTCATGGTCCACACCAATCGCTTCGAGTGGGGCAAGCTTCAATTCGCCGGCAATCTGCGCAATCACCGCGCGATCCTTCTCGGAAACCACCCCAGCCATGCCCAGGAAAGCCGCTTCAAAGGGCGTTTCGTCCAATCCGGCTTGCTTTCGCGCAGCGTTGACCGCCGTTGCAATGCTGGCTTGCGCCACGGAAATGCCCACATCATCATAATTGGAGGGACCGCCCAGCCCGTAAGCCAGCACATTCCCATGCCGGTCCACGATGGTCGCGTTTGTCTTGGTTCCGCCGCCGTCGATGCCGAGGAAAACATTAGCGGGCATCTGGCACCGATCCGGGTTCCCAGGTTTCTCTGGGCTTGACGAACGTTTTCACCACCTTGATCAGCGAGCCGTCCTCGCTGATCAGGCGGTAGCGCCCTGCGGCTGCGGGGATGACAAATGTTTCGGCATAATTGAAGCGGGTCTGCGTGCCGTCAGCGGTCTCCACCAGCACCGTTTTGCCTTCCACCAGGCTCAACACATGGCAGGAACCGTCCAATCCGCCCGTCTCCACCGCCACCGCACCGGAAAATTCCAGCCGGTGCACATCATAGAAATGATGCGGGTGGGTCGGCAGGTGCAGGATGCAGTAATCCGCGCCCTGTTCCAGCAGGGTAGGATGCGAGACAAACTCCTTGTGGATGCGTTCACCGCGCCGGTCGAAATACAGGTTCTGGAAAGCGCGCTCAATATTCAAAGAGCGCGGTTTGCCGTCCAGATCCAGGCGCAGCCAATCGTACATTTTGAAGGTAAAAATGTAAGGGGTGGCAGAGATCTCCAGCACCAGGTTGCCGATGCCCGCACCGTGAATGGTGCCGTTGGGGATGAGCAGCAGGTCGTGCTTCTCCACTTCCACGGCGTTGACAAAGCGCTCAATTTCCACCGGTTTGGCAGTCTGGGCTGACTCGAGCAGCACAGACTTGAACTCCTGGGGCACGATATTCTCTTGAAAGCCCAGGTAAACCCGCGCGCCGGGCACGCAGTCGAGGATGTAGTAGCACTCGTCCTGGGTAAAGGTCTCGCCAAAATTGCGGCGGATATACTCCGGGCGCGGGTGGCATTGCACGGACAGGTTGCCGCCATCCACGGTGTCCAGAAAATCATAGCGGATGGGGAACTCGTACTGGAAGTTGGGCGCGCACTGCCCCAACACGGCGTGGTGATCCTGGTACATCAGCATGTCAAAGGAGACTTCCAGCAGCGCGCCATCGCTGGCGAAAAGCAAGCCGTTTTCCGGTGAGATCAGCTCAAACGACCAGGCGTAATTCGGCACTTCCTGCGCCAACTGCGGCATCTGGCTCTTGATCCACTGCCCACCCCACGGACCAGGCTCGAACCACGGGCGGGCGCGGAACACGCTGCGCGTCAGCTGCTCCAGCCCCTGGCGCAGCGCCTCTCCCGGCATAATCGCCGGTTCATCCGCGCGCTGCTCGTCCACCATCCAGTCGATGGCGGGCAGCAGTGCGGCTTTGTGGCGGTTGGCAACCACCCAGTCGATGAAATAGCTGCGTTTGTAGGCCGGCTTGGGCGGCAAAGCCTCATCCAGGCCCAGGTTTGCCACCGAAAGGGAGCGCGCGCGGAACTGGATTTCATTCTTGGGCACGTCCACATAAATCAACGCGCCCTTCCAGCCTGCCAGGGCTGCCCCGCACCCGTACAGCACATTGATCGCATCCGGCGCAGGCAGCAGGTCCGCCAGGCGCTCCGGGTCGAAGAAATCCGCCAGCCCGCCCGGGTAGCGATAGCCAAAAAGCGGGTCATCGCCGCCCAGATAGGGCGCAATCAACGCCTCAATTTGCTCGCCGGGCAGCATGGCATCTTTCACATTGCTGAAGACCACCGCCTGGCCATACGAACCGAGGGCTGCCTTCAACTGCGCCGCGAAATGCTCCCACAACACGCCGGGGTAACCGTCGATGACGACGGTGCCGGCTTGCGCCACCGTCTCTGCCAGGGCGGCAAAACCCACCCGGATGGCGCCTGACGGCAGCGGGTGCGCCGGGTAAATGTCATAAGCGCCGGGTGCGGTGGGGGCATGGCTGACCGGCATCAGGTATTGGGATGTTTTACGCCAGGCTGGCGGGGTGATCCTTGTCATTCGCCCGCCTCCGGACGGTTGAAATCGTCGGCGTAGCGGGTGATATCGGCCTGCTGCCAGTTGCCAAAAGCCACCTCCAGCACGCGAACGCTGTGCCCCAGGTCCGGCTGGGCCGCCAGGCGGTGCTTTGCGTTGGCTGGAATCCAGATTTCCGCCCCAACCTCGGGATGGTAGGTCGTCTCGTCCACTTCAATCACCGCGCCCGGGTCCATCACAATCCACAATTCGGCGCGCCCGGTGTGCGACTGTAAACTGAGGCGCTTGCCCGATTCCACTTCCATCAGGCTGACGGTGACATCCTGGTTAAAGGCGTATTGTCGAAAGGAACCCCAGGGTCGAACCACCAGATCTACGTTGGGTTTCTCTGCGGGGATGGGTTTGGTCACATAATTATTCATATCGGATCACTCTATTTCCAAAAATCTTCCCGGTTGATCACCACCGGCTTGCCATTTTCTTCGACGATCAAGTGGCGAAAACCATTCACTTTGACGAATTCATAATCATGCCCGGCTTGCGACGACAGCACGCCCCAGTAGGTCAGCGGCTCCGTCCCGGTGTTAATGGTCTGGTGGGTCGTGTACCCCGGCACATAAATGACCCTGTCCGGTGTCATTTCCACCACTTCGTAGCTGCCATCGCTCTCATGCTCCAACAGCATCAGTCCCTGCCCCTGCAGGCAGATGTACACTTCGGCAGCCGGTCGAAAAGCGTGAATATGTCCGCGCGTATGAAAATATTCTTTCCCGATTTTGCCCGGCATCAATAAGCCCAGCCCGTAGTGCAACTGACCTTCACCGTTGGCTGACTCAACACTCGCGACCCGGTAAACCATCACATCTCCGGCAGAAAGCGCGGCGTCAAACGCAGCCTGGTCGACGAACGAATCCCGCAACCCGGACAGCCAACGCTCGTTGGAAACAACACCTTCGATCGATGCATCCGATGAAAGGTAACGTAATTCAGATGGAGGAAGGGGCATCAGAACTCCAAAAATATTAAATTGGTAAAAATGATGGATAAAAATGGATAAATTTATGATACAGTAAATCTAACAAAAGTCAATACGTTTATATCAATTTTTTTCTTTTTATAACACATCGTAACGCTATTCGGATCTGGTTTGTCACCTTTACACACAAAATCAGCAGCTCACATATAATTGGGCGGAAGGATATGAGCGCAGCATGAAAAGAAACGCATCCGGTGTTAAACTGCTGACAGAACAGCGCCGCAACAAGATCGTGGACAAGATCCAATCCCTGGGCCTGGTCGCGATTGACGAGTTGGTCGCCGAGTTGGGGGTTTCACAAATGACCATCTGGCGCGACCTGATCGCTCTGGAG
>JACRAG010000028.1 GCA_016213455.1 Anaerolineae bacterium
AAACCCGAAATGCCCCAGTAGCTCCACCTGGCTGGACAACAAAACAGCCTGCGCCGGCGGCAGGGTCACCAGCACCGGTTCCAGCATGGACTGGGATGCTGGACGCAGATCGTGGGTGCGCATGAAGCGCTCAAAAAGCACCCGTTCATGCGCGGCGTGCTGGTCGATCAGGTACAAACCGTCTGGACCTTCCGCCACCAGGTAGGTTGCCCCCACCTGCCCTACCAGCCGCAAAATGGGCATCCCGCCACCCGGAAGATCAGCCTGTCCTGGGGCATCCGGCGTGCCCAGCGGGGCAGACGGTGGAAGCTCTCCTGTTTCATCTTCAACTGCCAGCATGTCAGCAGGAACTACCGGTAGGATTTCGCGCGACATGCCCCAGGCCGGGTCAATCACGCGCCGCGTTTCACCTGACCAGACCTCTGGTGATCCTGCGGAACCCGCCAGGGGTCGCTGCCAGGTGGCAGATGGCGCCGCGGACGGCACAGGAGAATAAGCCAGCAGCGCCCGGCGCACAGCGCGCGAAACGGCGCTGAAGATTACATCCGGCGACCGGAAGCGCACTTCCGCTTTGGCCGGGTGCACATTGACATCCACCTCTTCAGGCGGCACTTCGACGAACAATGCAGCCAATGGATAGCGCCCCACCATCAACAGGGTGTGATACGCTTGCAGCAGGGCTGCGCTCAACGAAGCATCCTGCACCCAGCGTCCATTCACAAAGAAGGTGATCTCGCGGCGGTTGGAACGTGTCAACGCCACAGGGCTGATGAAGCCGTTGACCCGAATACCCGCATCACTGGAGACGACTTCCAGCATTTGCCGGGCAATTTCCACCCCGTACAGGTTGGCCAACACTTCGCGCCGGTCGCCATTCCCGCTGGTTTGCAGGCTGGGACGATCATCGTGCTGCAGGTGAAAACGAACATGCGCATATGCCAGCGCATATCGGGTCACCAGTCCATCCATCTGCTGGCGTTCAGTGATGTCGCGTTTAAGGAATTTCAAGCGGGCCGGCACATTGTAGAAAAGGTCTTCCACCCGTACCTGGGTGCCCACCGGCACACCCACCGGTTCAACCGGATGCATTCGTCCGGCTTCCACCGTCAACCGACCACCCATCGGGTTGGAGGACGTGCGCGAGGTCAGCGTGAAACGGCTGACTGATGCGATTGACGCCAAGGCTTCACCGCGAAAACCCAGCGTTCGGATCTGGAACAGGTCTTCTGCGCTGAGCAGCTTACTGGTCGCGTGGCGTGCAACCGCCAACACGATCTCGTCCAACGGGATGCCCATGCCGTCATCTGTCACTTCAATCAACCGCCGGCCTGCGTCGGCGGTTCGCACGCCAATATGCTGCGCCCCGGCATCCAGAGCGTTTTCCATTAATTCCTTCACCACCGATGCAGGTCGTTCGACCACTTCACCAGCGGCAATTTGAGAAGCAACTTCATCCGGCAGGACATGAATTGGCATAAATGCAGCTGCACCGTCCCCATTCTTCATTGTAGCGGGATTATACCCGAATCGATTCTGCGCCGCATCATACCCAGGTCACATTCGGAGGCACATCTAGCCGGATATGCCCCCAGCAAGTCGCCAGGCAAAGGCTTTGGATCGAGTATAATTTTCTATCTATGCCATACACAACTCTTTTCGTCGATCTGGACGACACCCTTTATCCGTCGGAAAGTGGCGTCTGGGATGCCATCGGAGAGCGCATCGATCGCTACATTCAGGAGCGTCTGCATGTACCCGCCGACGAAGTGGTCGCGCTGCGGGAAAGGCTGTATCACACCTACGGCACCACCCTGCGCGGCCTGGTGGCAACCCGTGGGATCGATGCGCAGGATTATCTGGAATATGTGCACGATGTGCCACTCCAACAAATGCTCCGACCCGATCCCCGGCTGCGACCACTGCTGACACGCTACCCGCTTCGCAAGGTAATCCTCACCAACGCCGACACCGCACATGCCAGGCGTGTCCTCGCGGTATTGGACCTGGAAGGGGTATTCGACCAGATCATCGACGTGATGGCTGTATCACCATACTGCAAGCCCATGCCTGAAGCCTACCGCAAGGCGTTGGACCTGGCGGGTGAACCGGACCCTGCGCGCTGCATCTTCGTAGATGACGCCGTGCACAACCTCAAACCCGCCGGTGAGTTGGGCATGTTCACCATCCGCGTGGGCGGCCCCATCGCCAATCACTGCTGCCACGCCAGCATCGCCTCCCTGCACGAGCTTGCCCCGATTCTGGATCCCCTGATCTTCCGCCAGGAGCGCGCATGAACTGGAGTGAAATCACCTTGTTGGGATGGTGTGGCATTGGTGCGATCCTGTTTATCTTCGTGTCCATCAACATCTGGTTGATCGGCCTCTTACGCAGACCGCCCCAGGCGCTGAAGCGTCCCGACCCCAACCGCTCCGCCGTCAAACAGGTATGGGATGCCGTGCGTAATCCCTACGCGCGGGAAGATAGTCAGCTTTCGGAGCTTTCAAAACGGGTCGAAAAATTCAAAAAAGACGATTGAGACCTTGCATAAGGTTTGATTTGCGATTCATGCCAGATTAACCAAGCTGTGATATTCTGAGCAAGAGTAATTAATGGATGAGGAGTAAGGGTATGAACAAAACTGTGAAGATCGTTCTGGGGGTTTTCATCGCCCTCCTGTTACTGGCAGGAACCTTTTCTGGCGGCATGATTGTGGGCTGGCTGCTCCCGGATCGAGCTGTGGCTGCTGCTCCAGCCCTGGGCGATGCCATTTCCGCGGACTCCGGTATCACATCCGATAGCGGACAATCTGCAACGCCAGGAAATTTGGAAACCCTGTTTAAACCTTTCTGGGAGACCTGGCAGATCGTCCATGATCAGTATGTGGACCAACCCGTGGACGATGTGGCCTTGATGCGCGGCGCCATCAGCGGTATGTTGGAAGCCCTTGGCGACCAGCACACCTCTTACATGGACCCCGACCAGTACCGCCAGGCCAACATGCCCATGGACGGCGAATATGAAGGTATTGGCGCCTGGGTGGACACCACCGGCGATTATGTGAAGATCGTCAGCCCCATGCCCAATTCCCCGGCAGAAGCGGCTGGACTGAAGGCCAATGATGTCATCACCAAAGTCGATGGTGAAGATATGCTCGGCATCGATGGCAACCTGGTTCTGCGGCGCATCTTGGGCCCCGCCGGCACGGATGTGACCCTCACACTCCTGCGGGAGGGCACCCAGGAGCCCTTTGATGTCACCATCACCCGCGCCAAGATCGTCATGTCCTCCGTGGAAGGTAAAATGCTGGAAGGCGACATCGCCTATGTTCAGATTTTCACCTTTGGTGAGAAAACCACCAGCGAACTGCGCAAAACCCTGAGTGACCTGATGGCGCAGAACCCCAAGGGCATGGTCGTTGACTTGCGCAACAACGGCGGCGGATACCTGCAAACCGCAATCGAAGTTGTCTCGCAGTTTGTGGATAAAGGCGTGGTCATGTACGAAGAATATGGCGATGGTCAGCGCAAGGAATTCAAAGCCATGCCCGGCGGACTGGCAACCAAAATTCCGCTGGTGGTCCTGATCAACGAAGGCACTGCCTCGGCATCTGAAATCACCGCCGGCGCCATCCAGGATTTCGGGCGCGGGCAACTGGTGGGTGTCACATCCTACGGCAAGGGCTCCGTGCAGAACTGGATTCCCCTGGCGGACGATCAGGGCGCGGTGCGCGTGACCATTGCGCGCTGGCTGACCCCCAATGAACGCCAGATTCATGGGGTTGGGCTGACCCCGGATGTGACCGTCGAATTGACGGAAGAAGATATTACCGCCAATCAAGACCCGCAGCTTGACAAAGCCGTGGAAATTCTAACCAACAGCGCCACTCAACCTTGAGTTTTGTCCTGCAAGTTAATGGGCTGCCGGCCAAATGGCTGGGCAGCCCTTTTTTTATTTTTTGTTATGCCCTTATAATTAACCCGTGCGGAAATTCATCATCACCCTCATCTTCCTGCTGGCTGTTCTGTTTATCATCGCGCGCTTCACCGAGATGCAAGATGTTGGCGCAGTTTTGAGTGAAGGCAATTTGTGGTACATCGGCCTGGCTGTGCTGGTTCTGCTGGTCTGGATCATCAATCTCGGGTACACCTACACCTCCATTTTTCGGGTCATCGATGTGCAGGTCAAACCGCTTTACATGGCGCGGGTCGCCGTAGCTGCCTACTTCATTTCCATAATCGCACCCTCCGCCGGTTTGAGCGGCGCGGCTTATCTGCTGGCAGACGCGCGCAACCAGGGCCGTTCGGCAGGCCGCACCGCCGTCGCCGGGGTGCTGTATGTAATGCTGGAGTACATCGCTACGTTGGTGGTGTTGACTTTTGGCCTGGGTGAAATGGCCCGCCGCAACAACCTGCACTGGACCGAAGTCACCGCGTCCATGATCTTGCTGGCTGGTGCCTTGGGCGTGGGCGTTTTGCTTTACCTGGGCATGAAATCCGCCACCTTGCTTGCCAGAGTTCTTTCCTGGTCCGCCCGCACCATCAACCGCATCGTAAGGCCTTTCATCCACCACGATTACCTCTCTGAAGCTCGCGCATACTCCTTTTCCTTGGAAGCAGCCGAAGGGATTGGAATGCTGAAGCAAAATCCCAGCCTGGTCTGGCGTCCGATCTTTCACGCCCTGGTGAACAAAGCCCTGCTCATGGTCATTCTCACTCTGACTTTTTTGGCATTCAACGTGCCCTTCACCATGGAAATCGTCATCGCCGGCTTTTCCATCGCCTATCTCTTCTTAATCGTTTCACCCACACCGGGCGGCATCGGCATCGTCGAGGGCGTGCTGACGGTTGCTCTGGGCTCGCTCAAGGTTCCAATCGAAGCCGCCGCTGTAATCACCCTGGCCTTTCGCGGCATCACCTATTGGCTGCCGCTTTTCATCGGAATGATATCTTTCCGCACGTTACACCGCTCATCAGGCGGCATGAGCCAGACTGAAACGCATCTGTAATCCTTTCTGGAAATTTCCGGCAAATTCTGCTTGTCCCGACTTTGACTTTATGCTAGACTTTTGAAAAGGCATGTGTCGATACACGCATGCCAGTTCAATGATGCCTGCGCGGAATGAGAAAATTACTTCGTCTCCCGCGTTTGAAAGAGAGGGGAAGAAATGGCCGAAAAGATCCTGATCGTTGACGACGACGTCCAGACGTTGCGCATGGTAGGTGTCATGCTCGAACGCCAGGGGTATAAAATCCTGGCTGCCAGCAATGGGACGCAGGCCATCACCATGGCACGCAGTGAACATCCGGATCTGATTCTGCTGGATGTGATGATGCCGGATGTGGATGGTTTTTCAGTGGCGCGCACACTGCGCAAAGAAACAGAAACAGCCGACATTCCCATCCTCATGTTCACCGCTCGCGCGCAGGTGGAAGACAAAATTGCCGGATATGAAGCCGGAGTCGACGATTACCTCACTAAACCCATCCACCCTGCGGAATTGACCGCGCACATGCGCGCCATTCTCTCACGCGCTAAAACGCGCAACGGGACGCCCGCAGAACGCGGTTATACCATCGGAGTAATCGGCGCCAAAGGCGGTCTGGGTGTATCCTCGCTGACGTTGAATCTCGCCATTAACTATTATCAAAACACCAAGCAAGAAGTCATCGCCGCCGAATTGCGCCCGGGTCAGGGCAGTTGGAGCACCGAACTGGGCCTGAATTCACAGGAAGGCCTGAACAACCTGCTGCGCATGAACACCGGTGATGTGAATACGGCTTCGATCAGCAATGAGCTGGTGCGTGTTCCCTACGGCATTCGCTTACTTCTGGCTTCGCCTAATGCGCGGGATGTAAACCTGATGCGGAATTCCCGGAACATGGAAGCCATTGTGGACAACCTCTCTCTCATGGCCAAATTGACCCTACTTGACATCGGCATCAACACACACATGGCCCTGGATGAGATCTTAAATCTGTGCAAGGAAGTCCTCGTCGTCACCGAGCCCTTCCCCGGCACGATTAACCGCACACGCCTGTTGATCGAAGACTTGAAACAACGCGGTTTCGGCAAAGATAAACTGTTGACCCTGGTGATCATGAACCGCATCCGCGCCGACGTACAGCTTTCGGTCACTCAGGTGCAGGAAGCCCTGGGTATGCCGGTTTCACAGGTCATTCCACCCGCCCCGGAAGTCTCCTTCCAGGCAGCCACCCGCAACTTACCCATGATACAGGTTCAAATTGGCGGTATGCTCAGCTTACAATACGGCAGGCTGGCGGAGGCCATCGCAGAACGCGTGACAGGATAAACCTATGGATGCAGAACTGCGCGATTCATTGATCCGCGCATCGGAGATTGTGCAGAACGCGCAGTACCTGGTGGCATTTACCGGAGCAGGCATTTCCACGCCTTCCGGCATACCCGATTTCCGCTCCGCCGGTTCCGGTTTGTGGGAACGCTTTGACCCCATGGACGTGGCCTCGTTGACCACATTTCGTCGCAACCACACCCGCTTCTGGGAATGGAAACGTCCCCTTTTACGCCAGATCTGGCGGTCAGAACCCAACGCAGCCCATTACGCGCTGGCGGAACTGGAAGCCGAAGGCCAGCTCAAAGCCGTCATCACCCAGAACATAGACGGCCTGCATCAGGCAGCCGGATCGACATCGGTATTGGAACTGCACGGCACGGTTCACAGCATGACCTGCCCTGCCTGTGATAAAAAAGTAAACACAACCCTCTACCGCAAGCTGATCGAAGAAACCGAAGAATTGCCCCGCTGCAGCGACTGCAATGCTCCCCTCAAGCCGGATGTAGTGCTGTTTGAGGAAAACTTGCCGGAAAAAACCTGGTTTGTCGCCCAACAGCACAGCCACCGCGCAGATGTGATGCTCATTATTGGCTCCGGGTTGGAAGTCTGGCCAGCGAACAGCCTGCCTGAAATGGCCTTAAAGCATGGCGCAAAGTTGATCATCGTCAACTACTCGCCAACTGCTCTGGACCGGCGAGCAGCTGTGCTCTTACCCATGAATGTCGCCGAAGCATTGCCGCTAATCGCCCATGCAGCGCATTAAATTCATATGAGACATTCTATTGACAAATCGGGTTGTTATGCTTATCATCAACTATTATTCTCAAGCAATCAAGTAATACCAAGCCCATATCGTTCATACGAATAGCTCCTTATTGAGAGCCATCGGGTCTCCTAAGGCTTAAAAGCCCACATTACCCG
>JACRAG010000296.1 GCA_016213455.1 Anaerolineae bacterium
AAGTCATAGGGTGGCATGTCAACCAGGGAGGATAGTCCAAAATGCTGCAGGAATTCTCCGGTTGTGCCATAGAGTATGGGGCGACCAGGACCTTCAGCCCGGCCCACTTCCTGGATCAGGCCTTTGGTGAGTAAACTCTTCATCACACCATCACTGTTTACGCCACGAATGGCGTCGATCGCGGGGCGTGTGATCGGTTGTCGATAAGCAATGATGGCCAGGCATTCCAAAGCCGCGCGGCTCAGGCGAGCGGTCGCCTCCAACCCCAGGAAACGCTCCACCGGCACGGCAAATTGAGGGGCCGTGGTTAGCTGGACTTTTCCAGCATGCCACTGGAGGTTAATCCCGCGATTCTGCTGAAATTCTTCCGCCAGGCGGTGCAGGCAGCTCTCCACTTCCTCGACAGACAGGCTGACAGCTTCAGCCAATTGGGCAGGCGCCACCGGCCCTGGAGCAGCAAATAATAGCGCTTCCAGGCACATATTCATGGTCTTTTGGGCTTCGTTTTGTGCTTCTTCACTCATGCTATAATGGTATGGTCTATTCGATGTCCGGCTCTACTGGATCTGGCTTACCATTCCATCAGCAGTCGATGCCGGCGTACATGTTACCGGTGATAAGGACCTTTGACGGATGAAACCTGTTTACTTTCTGATGACACTCCTCGTTTTGGTTGGCCTGGCTTGCTCGCTACCGGTCAACCGATCAAACGATAAACTACTCGACCCTACAGAGGTGCCCGTTGTGGTTGGACCGGCCCTCGAAGATCAAATGGCGACGGCTGCAGCAGAACTTTCTGCAACGGGCCAGGTGACCGTCGTTTTTACCGAGTCACAACTCGCCAATTACATGGCCGAACGCCTATCCACCAACCAGGATGCTCCGCTGGTAAACCCACAAGTTCTCCTGCGAGACGGACAGATCGTTGTCTCGGGTGACCTGACCGTTGCTTTTGTCAAAGCTACGGCGACGTTCACTTTGCGACCATACATTGACAATGGCCGGCTCCAGGTTGAATTGGTGGACGCGAAAATGGGATCCATCCCCATTCCCGACGACACCCTGACAACCCTCACCAACACCATCAACCAAAACCTCAGTGGATTGACCACCATCGAAAACCGCCAGTTCACTTTGGAACAGGTTGTGGTGGCAGATGGCACCATCACACTCAGCGGACGCCTCGACTGAGGACCGGAGACAGGTCAAACGAAATTATACCTTGATTATGCGCAACAGAGCACACATTGAACAAGGTCATCCTCTCTCCACCGGAACCCGACCGGTGTGGGCCATCGTCTTCATCGCACTTACCGGCATTCTGGTTTTGACCGGTTGTTTTCCTGCCGCCAACCAGGGATTATCCAGCCTCCAGGTGATGTTGAATGTGGATAACCAGCAAATGCCCGTCAAGGTTGCTTCAGGCACAACCGTGCAAGGCCTGCTTGATCAGACTGGCGTGCAATTAAGCCAGCTGGATCGGGTTGATCCCCCTGGTTATACCGTACTAGCCGCCGATCAAACGGTCATCGTCACACGCATTCGCGAGGAATTTCAACAGGAAGAACTTACCATTCCTTTTGAAAGCCAGACCGTTCAAAATGAATCGCTTCCCGACCAAAGGGAGATGATCATCCAGACCGGCGCAAACGGCTTGTTGCAGCGCACCTATCGCATCGTCTTCGAAAACGGAACGGAAACCTCCCGCGCCATCTTCAAAGAAACCCGCCTGGTGGAACCCAAGGCAGAAATCCGCATGGTGGGGGTGCAAAAACCATTCACACCCTATCCCATCCCCGGTCGATTGGCATATCTGGCAGGCGGCAATGCCTGGGTGATGCAGGGCAACACCGGTGAACGCAAACCGGTGGTGACCACCGCCGACCTGGACGGACGCATATTTCAGCTTTCAGGGGACGGCAACTGGTTGCTGTTCACGCGCAAATCCACCCTGCCATCAGACCAGGAGATCAATACGCTTTGGATGATCAATCTGGAGGATGAGGAAAGCCAACCCATCGACCTACGCGTTTCCAATATCATTCACTTTGCCGGATGGGTGCCTGGTCGCGGACTGACCATCACCTATTCAACGGTAGAGCCTCGCGCCACAGCTCCCGGATGGCAGGCTAACAACGACTTGCACCTAACCTCATACGCGCCCTCCGGAATGATCCTCGAAACCGATAAAATCATTGAGGCGAATTATGGAGGCGCATTTGGCTGGTGGGGCACAAACTTTGCCTGGTCCCCGGATGGGTCTCGGCTGGCGTATGCACAGCCAAACAGCCTGGGATTGGTGGATTTTGAAGCGCGTCAACTCACTCCCATCGTGGACATTGTGCCTTTCCAAACTCGCGCCGACTGGGCCTGGGTGACGGGCATGGGTTGGTCGCCAACCGCCGCGGTGCTTTATTTTTCATCGCATATTCCCAAACCCGGCCTGGACAATGCCGAAGGATCGCCATTCTTCGACCTGTCCGCGATCACCCTCGACGGTGGACCCAACCTACCGCTCGCCGAAAAAGTGGGTATGTTTGGATATCCGGTTGTCTCTCCCCTCATGGAGGACGGCAGTTACCGCGTGGCATACCTGACCAACGCCTCACGCGATCAGGGTGAAACCGGACGTTACTGGTTATCGGTCATGGACCGGGACGGATCGAGTCAGAAACGCATCTTCCCGGAAGAAGGCAAACTGGGCCTCAACCCACAAATGGTCGCCTGGGCGCCTTCTGAGGGTGAAGATGGTCAATATTGGCTGGCCTGCATTTACCAGGGGAACCTTTTTCTGGTCTCGTCCCAATCGGGAGATGTGCGCCAGGTTACTGGAGATGGTCTCATCGAAAAAATTGACTGGTGAAAGAGGTATTCCGATGCGTATTCTCATTACTGGAGCGGCTGGATTTTTAGGTTCACATTTATCTGCCAAATTACTAGATGAAGGCCATCAGGTCATTGGCATGGACAATTTCGTCACCGGAAATCCAGAGAATCTGGCTCGCCTGACGTCCAACCCGAATTTCTCGTTCATCCGTCATGATGTGTCCAACTTCATCTTTGTGCCTGGCAAAATTGATGCTGTGATGCATTTTGCTTCGCCTGCCAGCCCCAATCCGGCTTCCCCGTACGGTTACACCAATCTGCCCATTCAAACCATGAAAGCCGGTGCGCTGGGCACACACAACACCCTGGGTGTCGCCCGCTCACACAAAGCGCGCTTTTTACTGGCCTCCACCTCGGAAATTTATGGCGACCCTTTGGAGCATCCACAACGTGAGACTTACTGGGGGCATGTCGATCCGATCGGCGTTCGCTCGGTGTACGATGAAGCCAAACGTTTTGCCGAAGCCCTTACCATGGCTTATCACCGTTATCACGGGATTGACACGCGGATCGTGCGCATTTTCAACACCTACGGACCTCATATGCGCCTGGATGATGGTCGCGTCGTCCCCAATTTCATGCAGCAAGCATTACGCAAAGAACCCCTCACCATTTACGGCGATGGACAGCAAACCCGCAGCTTCTGCTTCGTCAGCGATCTGGTGGATGGCATAGTTCGCCTGCTCTATTCCGACGAGCACGACCCGGTGAATATCGGCAATCCAGCCGAAACAACTATCCTGCGCTTTGCCGAAACCATCAACCGCCTCACGAACAATCCTTCAGGCATCATCGCGCAACCGGCTTCACGCCTTGGCGACGATCCGCAGCGCCGCCAACCAGATATCACGCGCGCACGCGAAATTTTAAAATGGGAACCCAAAGTTTCTCTGGACGAAGGGATCCTTAATACCATTCCATACTTTAAGGAAAAAATGGGCCTGGCATGATTATCTCGAACACTAGGGAACGCACCCGCTTTTTAAAGTTTGCTGTCGTCGGTACCATCGGTGCGGTGGTTGATTTCGGCACTTTTAATGTCCTCGTGAATCTGGCCGGGATGGTGGCAGTTTTTGCCAGTGTCATCTCCTTTTCAGCCGCGGTGACCTCGAACTTCCTCTGGAATCGCTTCTGGACCTATCCTGATTCCCGCTCCAAATCTGTTGTGAGCCAGATTGGTCAATTCCTGGTGGTCAACGTCATAGGCCTGATCATTCGTACCCCACTCTTCGCTTGGATGGAGCATATCCTGGTGAATTGGTTGAATCGTATCATCCCCGCTGGTGGATTTGTCACCCCCACATTCATCGGACACAATATTGCGCTTGCTATCGCCGTGGTGGTCGTGATGATGTGGAATTTCTTCGCCAACCGGTTCTGGACCTATAATGACGTTTCGTAGGTGATCATGAGTGAACGGAAGCCCCTGGACCTGCCCGAAAAAGAAGTCGGTTTGACCCGCACCGTCAAATCCTTGCGAGAATTGGTCGATGTGGTCACAGGGCGCGCGCTGCACGCAGAGCTCCCCCAGGAAGATGCC
>JACRAG010000298.1 GCA_016213455.1 Anaerolineae bacterium
CATCGTTCTGACGCCGAAAAAGAAAAAAATCACCCTCGCCATGCTGGTGGGGGAAGCGGCGAAATATCTCCTGCTGCTTTCCCTTTCCATCACCTTCATGATCCCGTTGTTTTGGATGGCGGTGTCGGGCTTGAAAACGGAAGACCAGGTGTTTCGCATCCCGCCGGTGTGGATTCCCAACCCGGCGCGTTGGATCAATTACATCGAAGCCTGGCAGGTAGATGATTTCACCCTGTTTCTGTTCAACACCATCTTCCGGTATGCCATTCCGTATGTGTTCGCGGTGGTCATTTCCAACACCCTGGTGGCCTACAGCTTCGGACGCCTGCGCTGGCCCGGTCGGGATATCCTTTTCTCGATTTGCCTGGTCACCATGATGATCCCGGCGCAGGTGACCATGGTGCCGGTGTTTATCATCTTCAAGCAGTTGGATTGGGTCAACAGCTACCGGCCCCTGATCATCCCGGCCTTTTTTGCCAGCGCTTACTGGATTTTCATGCTGCGGCAGTTCTTCCGTACCATCCCGGACGAGTTGACCGACGCGGCGCGCATCGACGGGGCGAATGAATTTCAATCCCTTTGGTATATTGTGCTGCCGCTGGTCAAGCCGGCGATCGCGGTGGTGGCCCTGTTTTCCTTCATGGATGCCTGGAACAATTTCATGGGGCCGTTGATCTATATCAACCAGACCAAACTCTACCCGTTGAGCCTGGGACTGTCCTCATTGAGCGCAGCGCTTTCGCAGGTTGGCATCAAAGGCCTGGCTTACCCTTACCTGATGGCGGTGAGCACGCTGGTGACGCTGCCGATTATCGTGATTTTCTTTTTCACCCAGCGCACCTTCATTGAAGGGATCGCGTTAACCGGATTAAAGGGATAAAAGCTATAATTAGGAAGAACAAATCGTTGGTCGTTGGATCGCAACGCTGACAGGAACAATATGGACCATCTTCTGAAAGAAGAACGCCAACAGCTTATCCTTAACGCATTGCAGGAAAACAACAAGGTCACAGTGCCTGAGTTGAGCCAGCAATTCCATATCAGCGAGGTCACAATCCGGCGAGACCTGGCGGAGCTGGCGTCGTCCGGCAAGTTAATCCGCGCGCACCGCGGCGCGCTGCGGATCGCGGCTGCTCCGCCCGAGCCGCCTGTGGTGCAGCGCATATCGCTCGACCGGGAGTTGAAGGAATCCATTGCCCGAGCAGCCCTGCCCCTGGTGGAAGATGGGGATTCGATCTTTTTAGGCTCGGGCAGCACCATGGCATTGTTTGCGCGCCTGCTGACGTGCAAAAAACGCCTGACGGTGTTCACCAATGCGTTGAACATCGCGGAAGATCTGGTGACCAATACGGAGGATGTGACCGTGGTGGTCACTGGTGGGGTGGTACGGGCAGCGGAGCTTTCGCTGTTGGGGCATATTGCCGAGTTGACCCTGCCCGAGATGCGGGTGAACAAGATCATCATGGGCGTGCAGGCTTTGAGCCTGGAGAACGGCTGGACCTCCGATCAGATGAGCGAGGTCTCCACGACCCGGCGCATCCTGGAGATGTCCACGGAGTTGATCATCCTGGCGGACCACACCAAGCTGGCGCGTTCCGCTGCGGCTTTCATCGCGCCGTTGTCCCGGGTGAAGACGCTGGTGACCGATGAGCAGGCTGACCCCAAGCTGCTGGCGATGTTTGAGGCGCAAGGCGTGCGGGTGATCGTCGCCGGAGAATAGCGCATCCTTCGCAGTAATATAGAAACCAGGGCCAATCGCAGAGCGGTTGGCCTTTTTTGTCGAAGCATGGACGAAAAGCAAGCCTTTTTATGACAGTGGGCAGGTTTCCGTGAGGGCTTGCCGCAGTACAATATATTCGTGGAAACGAATGTGTCGCCAAACCCGGCTTTTGAAGAAACCTTATCCAAATTCCTGCAGCTCATCGGCCAGCCGACGCGCATCCAGATTTTGCTGGTGATCGCCGACGAACCGGCGTGTGTCTGTCATCTGGAGGCTATTTTGAAGGCCAGGCAGGCCGGTATTTCGCAGCATCTCATGGCGCTGCGCAAAGCCGGGCTGGTCGAGACACGGCGGGATGGGCGCAATATTTTCTATGCGCTGGCTCAGCCTGGCATCCTGGATGTGGTGCGCCAGGCGGCGCACGTTGCCGGAATTTCCGGAGAAGCGCTCGCTGCGCTCGCGGTGCGTCCGGTGCCAGACTGCCCGTGCCCGCAGTGCAACCCGGGCGTGGATCCGGATTTTACCTGCCAGAAACTGCACCCTGCCGGTTAATCCGGCGTAATCATTCCATCTCATTTTGTCTGCTTGAGGAACTGATGCAAGCAACTGCTCCGAAACGATTGTCATTTTTGGATCGATTTTTGACCTTGTGGATTTTTCTCGCCATGGCGGTGGGCGTGGGGTTGGGGTATTTCCTGCCCGGCGTCGAGTCGTTCATCAACCGCTTTCAGGTTGGCACAACCAACATCCCCATCGCCATCGGCTTGATTTTGATGATGTACCCGCCGCTGGCCAAAGTTCACTATGATGAACTGGGCAAGGTCTTCCGCAACTGGAAGGTGCTGG
>JACRAG010000297.1 GCA_016213455.1 Anaerolineae bacterium
CCCTCACTACCCGCCTGGATGCGCGCACCCGCCCGGCCTTCGCCGGGACGCAGCGCGTGTATGCGCCCGACTACAACGGCCTGGGACTCTCCGCGCTGCCCGCCAGCGTGTGCGCCTGGCTGGGCGTGGATGCCCCCACCCATGCCGCCCCGCCGCTGGAAACGCGCCTGCTGGAAGCGCTGGCTCCTGCCGGCAGCTTTGACAATGTGGCCCTGCTGCTGGTGGACGGTCTGGGGCTGGACCTGTTGAGCGAGGTGATCCAGCGCGGCGCGGGCGGCGATCCCGACTGGCGCGCCTGGGGCAGTTTTCCCGAGCGCAGCCTGCTGGCGGCTCTGACCAGCCTGGCCCCCTCCACCACCGCCACTGCACTCACCACACTGTGGACCGGCGCGCTGCCTGCCGAGCACGGCGTGATCGGCTACGAGGTCTTTCTCAAAGAGTACAGCCTGATCGCCAACATGCTCACCCTCAACCCGGCCAGTTTCACCTCCGGTTACCAGACCCTGCTGCAGGCCGGTCTGCTCCCCGAGCAGTTCCTGCCGGTGCCCACCCTTGGCCCGCACCTGGCTGCGCAGGGCGTCAGCGCCCACACCTTCATCCATCACGCCATCGCCAACTCGGGGCTGTCCAGCATGCTGCACCGCGGCTCCGAAACCCGCGTCATCTACACCGCCAGCGACCTGTTTTACAACTTCAACGCCCTGCTGGAGACCCCCGCCGCCGGCAAGCGCTACATCTACCTGTATTGGGGCGGCATTGACGAGCTGATGCACCGCTACGGTCCGCGCGACGAGCGCGTGCTGCGCGAATTGGCGGCATTCAGCTATCACCTGGGGCGCTTCCTGGCCGACCGCGCAGCCGCGCCGGACGGGCGCACGCTCTTCATCATCGCCGCCGACCACGGGCACATCGCCACCCCGCCCAACCCCGACTACACCCTGCGCAGCCACCCCGAACTGCTGGACTGCCTGGCCATGCTGCCCTCCGGCGAGGCGCGCCTGCCTTATGTCTTCCTGCGCCCGGGTCGCGAGGAGCGTTTCCTGCAAACAGTCGAACGCACCTGGCCCGGACGCTTTACCCCGCTGCGCACCGAGGCTTTCCTGTCCGCCGGGCTGCTGGGCAACCGCGGCGAGGCGCGCGAACACCCCGGTCTGCGCAGCCGGCTGGGCGATTGGGTGATGCTGCCGGAACCCGGCGATTACTGGTATTTTGGCGCCAAACCCAACCATCTCAATGGGCGCCACGGCGGTCTGAGCCGCACCGAAATGCTGGTGCCGCTGCTGCTCTCGGTGCTTTAAACGCCCGGTTGATGCGCACTCACTGCAGCGACTCGCGGTAAACCCGCGGCGGCATGCCGCAGGTGCGCTTGAACAGCGTGTAAAACTGGCTGACGGAACCAAATCCCGAGCGCATGGCGACCTCGAGCATGTTGTATTGCGCGTTGACCAGCAATTGCTGGGCATGCGCGATGCGCAGGTGCGTCAGGTACTCGATCACCGTCTGCCCGTAGATTTTGCGGAACACGGTCATCGCGTAGTTGGGATGCAGCCCCACCTGCGCTGCCACCTCCTCAACGCGCACTTCGTCCAGGTAATGCCCCGCCAGGTACCCGGCGATGGCCTCGGCCTGGGCATGCGCGCTGCCTGCCAGCGAGGCGCGGACCGGCGAGCCGGTCTCCATTTGCAGCGCCAGGCGCCGAAGGCGCGCCTCCACTTCCAGAAACACAATCTCACGCTGATCGGCTCGCGCCGCGTACAGATCGTCCTGCCACAGCCGGAAGACTTCCCGCTCAAAGGGGCGCGCCGCGCGGTCGAACACCAGCTCGCAGCCGGTCACCGCCCGGCGGAATGCCTCCGGCCAGGGGCGGTGCAGAAACCAGTTGAGCGGCACAGTCAACCACGAGACGCTGCAGTCGCCCTCCACCTCCACCAATTGGTGTGGGGCAATCGCCCAGAAGAGCACCAGCGTTCCAGCCGGGATGATGAAGCGCCGCCCGCCAAAGAAATAGGTGATCGCGCCGCCCTCCACCAGATTCAACTCCAGGTCGTTGTGGCGGTGCGAAAGGGTCATCGTGCTGGGATGACCGGCCCAGGCGCGCAGCCCGAAGGCCTGTTCGCGCAGCGGTTCGGAAGGGGTAGTACGGGATGCAGGTTTCACCACCTTATGATACCGGAAAAACCGGCGATAATACAGGAAGATTAACCGTTATTCTTGGATAAAATAGATGCCATACCGCATTATTGGTTTCCAAGGAGGTTCTTCGATGGCCACCCGCCTCACCCCTTACCCGTACTCCGTGGTGACAGACCCCGCATTCCCGCGCACACCCCATCACCTGACCGCGGAGCAGGTGCGCTTTTTTGACGACAACGGTTACCTGATCCTGCGCAACTGGATCCCCGCCGACCTGATTCGCCGGCTGCAGGAAGCCGGAGCGGGCTGGATCGATCAGGGCATGGCGCTGGATACCAAGGAAAACATCACCTGGGACGAAGACTATGCCTTCAAGAAAGCCGGCGACCGCCAGGTGATGTACCGCGTGAACTACCTGCACAACAAGGGCTATTCCGCCTCGCTGGAGCTGCTCGGCTCGCCGCAGGTGCTGGCAGTCGCCGAAAGCTTGTGTGGGATCGACTTTGTGCCCACCTACGAGTCGATGGTCTTCAAGCAGGAGAACGACGGCGCAGCCATCCGCTGGCACCAGGATGCGATCCACCCGCGGCGCTGGCGCATCTTCAACTATGACGTGTACCTGGATGCCTCCCGCAAGGGCGCCGGCGCGCTGTTCGTCATCCCCGGCACGCAGCACGAGAAGCAGCCCTTCTGCAACATCGAGGACAATTACGGCTGGGATGTGCCCCAGGCGATTGAGGTGGAGATGGAACCCGGCGACGTCCTGCTGCACGACGTGATGGTGGCGCACGGCTCGCCCGAAACGCACGGCGCAGCCCTGCGGCGCACGCTCTATTACGAGTTCCGCGCCGCCGAGCAGATCCTGGCGGAAGGCCCGTGGGACAGCGCCTGGATTGAACGGCGCATGCGCCTGCTGCCCGTGGCGCAGCGCGCCTACGCACGCGCCTTCCCGCAGCAGCCGCCATTCGAATGGAAGGTTGACCCCGCCCTGCGACCGGCAGACGGCGAGTCAGACGAGGTAGAATTGAAGGTAGCCCACATCTGGCACACGCCGGCAGCCTTTTGCTCGGCGGGCGATGTGAAGACCAGTTAACAAATCGATAACCACAAGCCGGGAGGTTGGCGCAGCGCAACCTCCCTTTTTCCTTTTCAAATCCCGCCAGCATGTGCGACAGGTGTCCACAGGAGTCAAGAATGGATGACCGTCATTTGCCCGATGAAAACGCGTACCGCTTTGTGGCCATTTTGAATAAGAAGGTGGACCCCGGTCGCCTGATGAACGCACTCGGGCACATGACGGCGGGGCTTGCCGGGGCGGTCTGCCAGGACGAAATGCACTTCCTCACCTACCTGGATCAGGATGGCGGGGTTCACCCGGGCATTTCGCATTTTCCTTTTATCGTGCTGGCAGCGGACAATTCCAACAAAATCCGGACAGCCCGCAGGGAAGCCATTGCGCGCGGCATGGCTTACACCGATTTCACCAGTACCATGACCATCGGCACCAGCCAGCAGCAGTTGGACGCCACCCAGGCTGCAAAAGAGGAAGCCCTGGAATATTACGGTCTTTGCCTGTTTGGCAGAACCGACATGCTGCGCGAATTCACGGGGAAATTTTCCATTTTCAAATAGTCGATCACAACCGGCCAACCTGCCGGTTCACGAATCCATCCATTATTGACTCAGGGAGAAGGAAGTTATGTCGATCAATTTACGTTTTGACCAGCGCGATTGGGAGCGGATCGCGCACGATTGGACCGCCTGGTGGGCCGGCGAACTGGACCGCCCGATGGTGGTGCTGGAAGTGACCGAGCCTGCGCCGGATCACGACTGGTCGCAGTTGACCAAATTCGGGCTGGACACGCCCATCGATGACGTGCTGGACAACTGGCAGCGCATCCTCGAGGCCACCCATTTCCTGGGCGACGCCTTCCCCAAGTGGTGGGTCAACTTTGGGCCGGGTACGCTGGCAGCCTTCGTCGGTTCGCGCGTCTCCTGGACACGGGAAACCGACACCACCTGGTTCTGGCCGCTGGAGGGCGTGGAAACGCTCAACGACATCCGCCCCGCCTATGACCCCAACAACCCCTGGTGGCTGCGCGTGCGCGCCATGACCGAGCGCGCCGTAGAGCGCTGGGGCAGCCAGGTACTGGTGGGTATGACCGACCTGGGTGGCAACCTGGATATTTTGGCGGCGCTGCGCGGCTCTGATCAGCTGCTGCTCGACCTGACCGACGACCCCGAGAATGTCACCCGCCTGGCAAACGAGATCACCCAACTGTGGCTGCGCTACTACGACGAGCTGGACGCCATCACCAGCCGCGCCGGGCTGGGTTCAGCCTGCTGGGGGCCGGTGTGGTCGCCCACCAAAGGTTACATGCTGCAGTGCGACTTCTCTTACATGATCTCGCCGCGCATGTTCAAACGCTTCGTCATGCCCGACCTGACCGCCTGCTGCGCCCACCTCGACTATGGCTTCTACCACCTGGACGGCAAAGGCGAAATTCCGCACCTGGATCAGTTGATCTCCATCGAACGACTGCGCGGCATCCAGTGGCAGCCGGGCGACGGGCAGCCCCTGGCGGACGGCTGGTTGGAGCTGATCGCCAAAATCCGCGACTCAGGCAAACGCTGCCAGATCTACGTGGACCGCAAGGGCGCGCTGACCGTGGCGCGCGAGCTGGGCGGCAAGGGCTTCCTGATGCACATCATCAACGACCACATGACCGTCGAAGAAGGCCAGGCATTCCTCGAGGAATTGCACGCCATTCGCTAAGTACCCGTTCCATCGGTTTTTGATGGATGCAAACCAATGAGCCTTCATTCCATAAAACCGCCAGCGTCCATCATTTTTTATGATGAACGGGTACGAAGGACCGATACAAAATAATTTTCCCCAACCCCTGCCCCGCCCCCAGGGGCGGGGCAATTATATTAAAGCCCTTTGTGAGCGGCTAATGCCGCACACAAAGGGCTTTAATCTGCATCCCTTCCTCCCGCCGGGAGGAAGGGCAAGGGATGGAGGGTGGTTTCACGCGACAATGCTAATCTTGTTTCGAAAATTCATGCGAATTTATGGAGAACGCTCCGTCCCATAGGAAGGGGGATGGGCAAAGTTGTTGATTTTTTGGATAGTTCTAGAAGCACCGCGGCAGGCCGGACACTCGATAAACACCCGTGAGAGGCATGTCTCTCACGGGTGTTTATCATTCGTTTATCCGGGCGGCGATGTTACCGGCGCACCAGCGCCAGCTGGTCAAAGGGGATGAGGATTTCCTGCGGACCGGCGGCGTATGGGGCCACCTGGTACTCATTGAAGGTGATCAA
>JACRAG010000301.1 GCA_016213455.1 Anaerolineae bacterium
GATTCTGGTTGTCGCCGTGCGCGCCAGAGTCGACTTCCTGGCCACGTTGAACACAAAGCATTTCATCGATGACCCTGAAGTATCTCGCCGGAGCGGGTTGCGGATTGGCACACCCGGTGACGCATTGGCCTGGGTGCGAGAACAGTTGGCCAAACCATCCGAGTGAGTTTGCATAAAGATAGAAATTTCTGTAACCATCGTCTCTATTCCTCCTTTCAAAAACATTGATCTTCTCAAAACAAAAACAGCCAGCCTCCGTCGGGATGAAACTCCCTTCGAAAGCTGGCTGTTGGCCAGTTAACGAAAAAGCGCCCGTGCTTTTTGCACGAGCGCCGAATGATAGCAATTTACCAGATTGGCGATTTATGCGGTTTTTGTTTACTCATAGACAAAAGTCCCGAAATTCCCGCGCCCTACCTGCGCTTCTATATCAACGGGCTGTTCCGTTGGAATGCCCCAGGCAGCATCCTGCGTAACGTGGAAAACCCTGGCGGTTTTTGCCTGCAAAGCCCTCATCAGACCTTTAACATCAGCGTCCTTGGGCGCCTCGACCCCACTCCCATCAACGCCAGCCATCCGGGTGTGCTGATTTACGGCGACCAGACCGCCTACGTGCGCTGCAATCACACCATGAGCCCCGTGGAAATGGATGCCTTCCTGACTGAAAAACGCGCCGCCTGGGATCGTACCAGCCTGGCAGGCGGCGGCACGCTGCAGGATGCGCCGGAAGCCATGCTGCGCGGGATCCTGTGGAACACCATCTACGAGCCGATCAAAGAGCGCATCTGCACCCCGGTCACCCGCGAATGGTGCATCATCAAACCCGAGCGCCCGTGGTTTGGCTCATACGTGCTGTTCGTTTGGGACACCTGCTTTAACGCGCTGATTGCCGCCGGGCAGAGCAAAGAACTGGCCGAGCAGCAGATTTACAGCCTGCTGCAGGGCATGGTCAACGGCATGCTGCCGCTGGTTGACTCGGAAGTCAGCATCTTCGACGACCGTTCGCAGCCGCCCGTGGCTGCCTTTGTCGCGCTCAAGCTTTACCACCAGTTTGGCGATGCGGGTTTCCTGGACGCCATCTTCGAGCGTTTGCTGACCTGGCATCGCTGGTGGCTGCCCAACCGCGACCGCAACGGCGACGGCTTGCTGGAATGGGGCACCGACCTGCCCGTGACGCATACGGATTATCAGGGCTACCTGGATGTGGCCAAATGCGAATCCGGGCTGGATAATTCGCCCATGTATGACGACACAACCTTTGATCCTGAGCTGCACACCATGCGGCTGGCGGATGTGGGGCTGAACAGCCTGTACGCGCTGGACTGCTGGGCGCTGGCGGAGATCGCCGCGATCCTCTCAAAACATGCCGGCAATTCCCCGTCACGGGCCGGGACCGAACAGGAACTGCGGGCAGAATATATTGCCTTTGGTGAGCGCATCAACCGCGAGCTGTGGAATGAACAGCTTGGCATCTACTGCAACCGCCATTGGGATGGACGCCTGAGCGCCACCCTCAGCCCGACCTGTTTTTATCCCATGCTGGCGGGCATCGCGCCGCGCGAACGCGCCGAACGCATGCTCAACCAGCACCTGCTCAACCCGCAGGAATTCTGGGGCGAATACGCCCTGCCCGCCAGCGCGAAGGATCACCCTGCCTTCGCGGACAACAATTACTGGCGCGGGCGCATCTGGGCGCCGACCAATTTCCTGGTCTATGAGGGGTTGAAACGCTGCGGATACGACGAAGCAACCCACCAGCTTGCCCGGAAAAGCCTGGCCCTGTTTCTGCAGGAGTGGCAGGCGGAGAGCCACATCCACGAAAACTATAACACCCTCACCGGCGACGGCGACGATGTATCCAATGCGGACCCGGTTTACACCTGGGGCGGTCTGCTGGCCCTGACCGGCATGAGCGAGCTGGTGCATGTGCGGGTCGAAGGCGGGCTGGATTTCGGCAGCCTGTCCGGTGAGCCTGCTGCCCTGCACAACTTCCACGCTGCAGGCGGAGTCTACACCATCACCACGGCTGCGGATGGCCTTGTTGTCAAGCGCAGCGACGGGCTGGAGATCACCACCAGTGCGCCGGCACGGATTACCGGCTTCCGGCAGTCCGGCGACACCCTGATTTTTACCGTCTCCGCAGCCGGCGGCGGCAGCCTCGCACTACGCATCCCTGCGGGGGTGGTCAACCTCGATATCACAGCCAACAACCTGCGGGTGATCCGTAGTGCGCAGGAAAATGGACTGGTTCGCATTCCGCTTGGGTAAACGGAGAAAATTCCAGCGTGAAAAAAGCTTGTATCCTTCTTATTCTGATCCCATTCCTGCTCGGCGCATGCGCCGCCACCGCGACACCGGCGCCGGTTGATCCGGTGCTGCATGTCAGCCTGACCGGCAATGATGATACCGGTGACGGTTCGCTGCAAAATCCGTGGCGCACCATCCAGCGCTGTGCGGACGCTGCCCAACCCGGCGATGTGTGCGCCATCCATGCCGGCACCTATCGCGAAACCGTACGTCCGGCGCGCTCCGGCGAAGCAGGCAAGCCGATCCGGTTTACCGCCTACCAGGACGAACCGGTCACCATCAGCGGTGCAGAGGTGGTCACCGGCTGGCTGCCTGTGGATGGGCAGATCTACGCGGCGCAGGTGGACTGGACGCTGGGACGCGGCAAAGACCAGATGTTTGTGAACGGCGCGGCATGGGTGGAAGCGCGCCACCCCAACACGGCAGACGCGGCTTGGGCTTATCCGCTGGAAGAGCTTTCGCCGCTCTGGCTGCCGCGCGGCAGTTTTGCTGCCAACAAACAGCACACACCGGACGATGACCGCTACCGCCTGACCAGCGACACCTTGCTCGATCAGCCCGACGATTTTTGGAAGGGCGGCATGTATGTGGGCTGGCACTACTGGGCATGGTCTGCGCAGACCGGGCTGATTGCCTCATCCCAATCCGGGGAGTTGAATATCGATCCGTCCACCGTCAGCAAACGCTGGTTTTGTACATTCGCCGATTGTTACGCTGAATGGTATCCGGATAACGGGCGCGGCGTCATCGTCGGCGCGCCAAACGCGCTCGACAGCGCCGGGGAGTGGATCCTCAGCGATGGCACGCTCAAAGCCTGGTTCCCTTCTGACGCAGATCCGAACACGCTCACGGTCGAGGTGAAGCGCCGTCAGCTGGCATTCGACCTGCGCCAGCGTTCCTACATTGAGATGAGCGGGCTGAACATTTTTGCGGCATCGCTGACCATGGCGCAGGGCTCGCACAATCTCGTGGATGATTGCCAGTTTGAGTACATTTCGCATTTCACACTCATCGCGGACGGGCGCGAAGGCTGGGTGGACGAAAAAGGTGGCGTGCTGGATGCCACGCTGCCATCGCAAGGTCTGGTTGGGATTTACATCGGCGGCACGGAAAACACTGTGAGCAACTCGGTCATCCGCCACAGCGCCGGCGCCGGGCTGATTTTGCAGGGCACCCGCCACCGGGTGTACAACAACCGGATCGAGCAAATTTCTTATGCGGGCACATATCTCAGCAACATCTTCATCACCTATGATCCCCTGCTGGACCCCGCCCCCGATGACCTCCGTGGCGGTCACATCATCTCTTACAACACACTGCGCATGGCGGGGCGCTCGCTCATTCACGTCAATGGGCTGGGAACCGCGCCCGATCTCAGCGCCGCCACCCGCTACGATACGCTGACCATCACCCACAACGAAATTTCCGATGGCATGTTGCTCAGCAACGATGGCGGTCTGGTGTATGGCTACGGTGTGACGCTCGGCAACACTGAATTTCCGGGTGTTGTTGCCTACAACGCAATCCACGATTCGTGGAATCGCGAGAATGGGGCGCTGGTTTTCTGGGACAATGGCACATGGAGCGTCCATAATCATCACAACCTGCTGTGGGGTGGAATCGCGGACCATGCCTTCAACACCACCGGCGATGACCGCACCTGGGAAAATAACCTCTTCAAGCCAGAGTGGCGTGGGGCGCAGACCCTGTCCGATGCCAATTTCCCTGGTGAACGCTTCGCCTTTGGCTATGGCGCTGCTCCCGAACCCGCTCCAGCTCTTCCCACCCTCACGCCCGTCCGGGAGGTTCCGGATGCATTTCTCGAAGCCGAATTGTTCTCCGCGCAAAGTGGCATCCAGGAAATGGACGGATTTGTGGGTGGATGTGACAACGGCGACTGGCTCTCCTTCGAAAACCTCTATTTTGCCTCCGGGTACACCACACTCAAAATGCGCGCCATCATCCCGGTTTCGAATCCCGGGCAGCGTGTGGAAGTACGCCTGGACAGCCCGGACGGCGAAAAGATTGGCGAATTCGTAACCACCGCTCCTGAACAATCCGGTGAGTTTGTGCACCAATCCATCCCGCTCGCCCCGGTCAGTGGCACGCATACGCTTTACATCGTCTGCCGTGGCTCAGGGCGCACCGGGGGTTTTGACTGGTTCCGGCTCGAAGGCGGTTTTGGCGCGACCGCCACGCCTGCACCTCAGGCGATCAATCTCGCGCTCAAACGCCCTGTGATAGTATCCAGCCTGGACGAAACCGGCTCCAATGCCGATTGGGCAGTGGACGGCAATTTGAAAACGCGCTGGACCAGCCTGGCATTTGTCGATCCGCAGTGGATTGTGGTCGATCTGGGCGAAAGCCGCCAGATTGCACGCGTCATCCTGCGTTGGGAAGCCGCCTTCGCCCGCGCCTACCGCATCCAGGTCAGCGACTCACCCGATGGCGGCTGGCAGGATATTTATGTTGAAGCCAAAGGCAACGGCGAGGTGGACGATATCCAGGGTCTGAACGCAACAGGGCGTTACCTGCGTATTTATGGCGAACAGCGTGGTTCTGAATGGGGGTATTCGTTGTGGGAAGTCGAAGTTTACGATCCACAGCAGGCCGGATGGGTAAAATAACCGGTGAAGAAACCTTTCCGTTTCTACAGCATCGCAAGGCGGCTGCCTTCTCCAGCCGGAGTCCTTGCTTTAAATAATCTGCACCAAAGGAAGATGGAATGATCGATTGGTACGCCACGTATATTGAAAACCCTAACGCCGCACGCAACCCGTACCGCGGGCTGCCGCCGCGCATGGAATCCCTGCCCGGCTATGTTGAATCCCGCCCGCACCTGCCGCAGCCCTTCTGGGACGGGCACGACTCCGCCATCGCCTGTTATTGGAAGGTCTGGGAGCTGGCTTTTCGCAACCTGAAGCTGCCCACAACCGAAAACGGATTTGTCTCGCCCTACATCGACACCGCCTTCAACGGCAACCTGTTTCTGTGGGATTCGGCCTTCATTCTCATGTTTTGCCGGTATGCCAGCCGGGCCTTCAATTTTCAGCAGACGCTGGACAACTTCTACTGCAAACAGCACCCGGATGGGTTCATCTGCCGGGAGATCCGCGAAAGCGACGGCTCGGACTGCTTCAAGCGCTTCGACCCGCCCGCCACCGGTCCGGAAGTGCTGCCGTGGGTGGAGTGGGAGTATTTCCTCAACTTTGGCGACCAGACCCGGCTGGAGCGGGTCTTCCCGGTCCTACTGGCTTACCACCAATGGATGAAACATTACCGCACCTGGCAGGACGGCACCTACTGGGCCACCGGGTGGGCGTGCGGCATGGACAACCAGCCGCGCCTTTCGGTACACCGCGGCGTGGCTGCTCCGGATGGCCCCGTGGAATGGTGGGACCATGACCACATGACCTGGGTGGACGCCACCTTCCAGGCGCTGCATTCGGCGCGCATCCTGGCGCGCATGGCGCAGACGCTCAGCTTGCCCGAGGAAGCCGCCCGACTGCATGCGGAAGCCGAAGCGCTGCAAAACACGGTGCGCACAACCCTGTGGCATGAAGCCAGCGGCTTCTATTACGACCGCTTCGCCGATGGCACGCTGTCCACGGTCAAAACCATCGGCGCATATTGGGCGCTACTCGCCGAAAACCTGCCTGTGACGCGCCGGGCGCGCTTCATTGCCCACCTGGAGGACCCGGGCGAATTCAAACGCGCCCACCGCGCGCCCTCACTCTCCGCCAATCACCCGGATTACAATCCCGCCGGCGGTTACTGGCGCGGTTCGGTGTGGGCGCCGACCAATTACATGCTGCTGCGCGGGCTGAGCGCCAACGGATTGCACGATCTGGCGCATGAAATCGGCAGCAATCACCACGCCAACGTGGTGCGGGTCTTCGAACAGACCGGTACTCTTTGGGAGAACTACGCCCCCGACCATGCTGCGCCCGGCAGCACCGCCGCCGGTGAATTTGTCGGCTGGACCGGGCTGCCGCCCACCGCGGTGCTGCTGGAATATGTTTTCGGCCTGCGCCCAGATGTGCCCAACCAGCGCATGACCTGGGATGTACGCCTTCTGGAAGCCCACGGCGTCCAACAGTATCCCATCGGCGCGCAGGGTTTGCTGGATCTGCGCTGCGAAGCGCGCGCCGGCGCCCAGGAAAAACCACGCATCACCGCCAGCGCCAACCTGCCGCTCACCCTGGAGATCCTGTGGTCCGGCGGTCGGGAAATCATGGCGTTGTAAACGATGCCTATCACATTCGCCGGACTGCATTTAAAATGAAACATCCTTCACCCATCATCAGGAATGCCATGACCGAACGATCTTTATCCGGTTCCTGGGAGATCTGCCTGCTCAGTGATCCCAACCCACCCATCACCCTGCCGCAGGCGCCGGCTTATGAAAGCCAGCCCCACCATGTCCCATCATCCTGGCGCTGGATCCTCGATTCACGCCTGGACGACCAGCCCTACGACCTGTTTCATTATCCTCGCCACTGGAATGATGCGCCCGCTGCCCTGCTGCGCCGCCGCTTCAATGTGGAGTCCCGGCCCGGCGAACGCGTCTGGCTGACCTTTCAGGGTGTGTTACAGCGTTGGGTGTGCTTCGTGAATCGGGTCCCGCTGCTTCCCGAAGGGGCAGACTCCCCGGTCGTCAGCGAGTCTTTCCTGCCGGTGAGCTTTGACATCACGGGTGCCCTCCAGCCTGGCGAGAATGAGCTGGTGGTGTGGACCGGCGCGTGGGCGCAGATGGAAACGCCCGCCGGGGAAAAGCTGACCAATCCCAACGGGTCGTGGTTCGCCGGGCTTTCGCGCGGCATCTGGCAGGAAGTGACCCTCGAAACCCGCCCTGCC
>JACRAG010000309.1 GCA_016213455.1 Anaerolineae bacterium
CACACGAAGAGCAGCCCGCCGGCGATGATGAAGCGAGCCGATGCCATTAAGAAGGGCGGGATGCTCTGGATGGCATACGAAATAGCCAGGTAGGTGGAGCCCCAGAAGATGTACACGGCGACCATCGCCGCCCACACCGCCGGGGCGGGTGCGTTGAACTTATTGGATTGTTGCATGACGAACATCCTTACCCGATGGAATGAAGTGCAGGTGTATTGTAATCCGGGTGGAGCAGACCATCCATGCCGCTGCGCCCGCCGGCGGCTTCCCAGCCCAGCAGGGCCTTCTTGCGCGCCGAACCGTAGTGATAGCTGCCGAACTCGCCCCCGCCGCGGATGACGCGGTGGCAGGGGATCAGCACGGCGATGGGGTTGGCGCCCACTGCGCCGCCCACGGCGCGCGCAGCGCGCGGCATGCCGATGATTCCCGCCAGCCCGGCGTAGGTGACCGCCGATCCGGGTGGGATGCGCAGCAGTCCTTCCCACACCTTGAGCTGGAAGTTGGTGCCGTTCAGGTGCAGCGCCAGCGGAGCGTCCCATCCCTGCGGGTTGAAGATGCGCGCCGCGACAGCCGCCACAGACTGCTGATCGTGCAGCAGTTCGTCGGCGTGCCAGAGCTCGCTCAGCTCTGCCAGGGTCGCCTCACGCCCCAGGTGCTCACTGAACTGCAGCCCGCACAACCCGCGCGGGGTTTGTGCCAGCAGCACTTCGCCGAACGGCGAGGGGTGGAAACCGTAGCGAATGGTCAGCCCCTGCCCGGCGCGCTTGAACTCGCCGGGGGTGACCGCCTCGGCCTGCACAAACAGGTCATGCAGGCGGCTGGGGCCGCTGAGTCCGCTGGCGTAAGCCGTCTCCAGCAAGCCGGCGCTGCGCTCCAGCATTTGCTTGGCGTATTCCTTGGTCAGGTATTGCAGAACCCGCTTGCGCGAGATGCCCACCCAGCGGGTGAACAGGCGTTGAAAGTGAAACTCGCTCAGGCCCACCGCGGCAGCCACCTCAGCCAACTCGGGCTGGCGGGTGTGCTGCGCCTCCAGGTAGTGAATGGCCTGTTCGATGCGCCGGTAATCTTCGAGGGATTGGAAATTTGCGTCCATCGGTTTGCCTTTCCGAACTCTATCGATAAAAGAACAGGTTCTATCCGAATATTATTTCCCCCACCCCCTGCCCCGCCCCCAGGGGCGGGGAGAAAATTGTTTTTTTCCAATCCCACGGGAAGGGGAAAGAGCAAAGTTGTTAATTTTCGGACAGTTCTAAGCCGTTGTTGCGTGTTGCGCCGGGTGGTCGCCTCAACGCACCGGTTTGCAGGGTTGCGACCCGGTTGATTTCTATTATAAGCAGGGTAAAGCAGGCTGCCACCCGATTCTTGCGGAGTTTACCGATTGAGTGTATCCTAACAAGGTGGCAAGCCCCTTCAATAAACTCGCCCGTTTATCCTTGTTGAGGTTTTATCGTTTTTTACCCTTATGGCTGAGACTTTCATGATGGTTGCAGGACATGGCTAATTCATCCCCCCAGGCTACGCTGTATGAACGGCTGGCAGGCGAAGTGCTGACGCAGGTGCAGGCGGGCAAGTTCGCCCCCGGCGACCGGCTGCCCTCAGTGCGCCAGGTCAGCCAGCAGAAAAACCTGAGCGTCACCACCGTACTGCAGGCCTATCACCTGCTGGAAGACCGCGGCGTGATTGAGGCCCGCCCGCAATCGGGCTATTATGTGCGCGCGGTCATGCCGCCCACCCCGCCTCCCCTGCCCGAGAGCACCGCCCTGCCCTTTGACCCCACCAGCGTGCGCATCGATGACCTGGTGATGCGCGTGGTGCGCGACACGCTCAACCACGACCTGGTGCAGTTTGGCGCAGCCCTGCCGGACCCCGACCTGCTGCCCACCGCGCGGTTGAATCGCATTCTGGCACAGGTGGCGCGGCGGGCCAACCCGCTGTATCACACCGTCGGTCTGCCCGAAGGCACCCCCCAGCTGCGCGCCCAGGTGGCGCGGCGTACCTACCTGGCAGGCTGCCCGCTGACCCCGGACGAAATTGTGATCACCTCCGGCTGCACCGAGGCGCTGCACCTGGCGCTGCGCACCGTCTGCAAAACCGGTGACCTGGTGGCGGTCGAGTCGCCCACCTACTTCGGCATCCTGCAGGTGCTGCAGTCGCTGGGCCTGCATGCGCTGGAGATCCCCACCCACCCGGAGACGGGTATCAGCCTGGGGGCGCTGCGCATTGCCCTGCAGAATCACCCGGTCAAGGCCGCGGTGGTGATGACCAACTTCAACAATCCGCTCGGGTCGTGCATGTCCAGCGATGCCAAGCGTGAGCTGGTGGAGATGCTGGAAGCCGCCGACATCCCCCTCATCGAAGATGACATCTACGGCGAGCTGGCTTTCTCCGGGCAGCACCCCGGCGTGGCGCGCGCCTATTCGCGCAAGGATCTGGTGCTGCTCACCTCGTCCTTCTCCAAGGATATCTCGCCCTCTTACCGCATCGGCTGGATTGCTCCGGGGCGCTTTAAGGATGCCCTGGTGCGCGCCAAAATGGCTACCAACCTGACCACCCCGGTCCTGACCCAGCTTGCCATCGCCGCCTTCCTGGAGAGCGGGGGGTATGATCATATTTTGCGCACCATCCGGCGGGCTTATGCCCAGAAGGTCTCGCAGATGGCGCGCGCGGTGGTGCGCAACTTCCCCGAAGGCACGCTGGTCACCCACCCGCAGGGCGGATTTGTGCTGTGGGTGCAACTCCCGGGTGAGGTGGATTCGCTGGCGCTGTACAACCAGGCGGTGCAGGCGGGCATCACCCTGGCGCCGGGCTACATCTTCTCGGCGTCCAATTCGTACCGTTCCTTCATCCGCCTGAACGCCGCGTACTGGTCCTTTGCATCCGAGCGCGCGCTGCAGCGCCTGGGCGAACTGGTGGCGGGCTTGATGGCGTGAAGATCGTATCAAAAATGCGTAAAGATTGACCCTTGCTGGCCCGGTTGGCCTTACAATATGCTTTGAGGTGAAGTATGGAAATGGAAGCGCTGAGCAAACTTTCGGCTGAACAGCTGGCTGCTTTGAATGACGAGCAGAAAGCCATCTTCTGCGCCCTGGTGGTCGCGGATCAGGATTTCTATGCGCGCACGTTCAAACCCGCAGATTTGCCCGCCGTGCTGCTGCGCAAAGGCGAGATTTTGCAGCGCTATGCCGCGGAGCGCGAGCGCATGCAAAAGTTGAAAGCCTTCTTCACCCAATCCGCCGAGGCGCGCCCGCCCGTTGATGACGGCTCGGAAGATGCGCTGGCGATGGCAGCCATGGGCGTGCTGGGTATTGGCGAGGCTGTGTCCACCGATGGCACGGCGCGCTACCGCGGCGTGCGCCCCGAAGAGCTGACCGGTCCGCTGCGCGCCGAGTTCGGCGGCGGCAGCACCACCATCGCCTTCACCGGACGGCCCGAAGCCCTGATCGGCACAGTAGGATTGCTCACCAGCAACGGGGCGGTCCCGGCGCTGACCATCAACCTGACCCAGGTGGATGACGCGGTGGAGGTCAAAGTGAATGACCTGACCACGGTGGGCGTGATGGAGACGGTGAAGCGCAGCGCGCAGCAGCTGCTCAACGCAGCCTGGGTGGGTTTTGACCTGCTGCGTGGCAGGGTGCGCTCGCCGGGCGACTTCATCGATAAAGCCGACCGGGCCATCTCAGCCGGCACCGGGCTGGCGGACCTGGCGGGCAATCTGCGTCTGAAAGAGCGCGCCTGGAAAGCCGTCAAGCAAGCCGGCGAGGCGATTGAAAAGCATTACCTGAGTGAATTGCAGGAAGAGCGCGAGAATCGCTACGCGCTGGAAAAATCCTGGGATGAGTACGATAACTGCCCGACCTGCGGCGTGTCGTTTGAGCCGGAAGCGCAGACCTGCCGGGTGTGCGCCACCGCCCGCCCCGCCCGCCCCACCCTCGCCGACCCGCGGAAGCAGGTGGGGGTTGGAGCGTAGGCGATCAAGAGAAGGTTTTGAAGCAATTCCCGCTTTACGGCGGGAATTTTTTTCGCGCCGGCCAACTTTTGGCGAGCGTGCGGCTGCCGCGCCGACCTTTGGTACAATCATGCCACCGATCCTCCCCTTCGATTTCTTCTTCCATCTGGCAGGGCGATGACCAAACCCTTACCCAATCCGCCTGAAAAGCGATATCACGTGGAGCAGTCCCCGGATCAGATGCGGATTACCATCCCCGGGTATGTCAGTCCGCGCATGCGCGGCGTGATGCTGCTGAGCCTGCCGTTGTGGATCTTCGTGTTGTGGATATTGATCGATACGCTGGCGAAGGCGCTGCCTGCTTTGCTGGTGAACGGCTCGCTGGGGCGCTGGTTCTCTTACCTGGTGATCGCCGCCGTGACTCTGGTGTGGATCTGGCACGGGATGACTTTGCTGCGCGCCTTACTGCGGCGCCTGGGAAGCCGCGAGGTTGTGCGGCTGACCCCCACAGAAATTGAGATCACCCACCGGACCGTTTGGGGAGAGACGAGCGAGCGCTTTGCGACACAAGACGTTCGCGCGGTGAATCTCGCGAAGATCGAACTGGAAAGCCTGGTCGTCAGCCGGTTTGGCAAGACGATTTTTCGCGTGCCGGTCAACGGTCCGGTGCGCTTTCAACTGCCCGATCGCAGCGTGACCGTGGGGCTGGACCTGGAAAAGGAGGAGGCCATGCAGCTGATCTCCCTGCTGCAGGCCCATCTCACGCATTGGAAGCAGTCTTCCTGACCACCCAAAATCTGCTGGATGAGGAATACCCG